>NZ_JBDSQY010000314.1:0-4866 GCF_039929585.1 Capsulimonas sp. | reverse complement strand
TTTTTAAATTCGTCGTTCGTTTTTGCGAACGTGAATATAGTATATCAGACATTCAGCAGAATGTCAATCCAGACAGGAATAGACGGACCACCCGGAAAACAAGGCAATTGGAGCAGCATTAGGAGTTGCCTTTCGTGTTTAAACGATTCTTGCCGGCATAAAACGGCCAAATTCAACGGTTAAATATCTCATATTTGCCTCAAAATTCTTCCTACTTAATCAATACGTGGTCGATGATTCCGTAGTTCACTCCTTCCTCCGCAGACATCCAATAGTCGCGGTCGACGTCGCGGGTGATGTCTTCGAACGAACGATGGCAGTTCTCGGCGAGGATTTCGGTCAGTTTTTGCTTGAAGCCCAGGATCAGCTTCATCCGGATTTCGGCGTCGGAAGGCGTGCCGCTGAAGCCGGCGCTGCCCTGATGGATCATGATGCGTGAGTTCGGCAATGCAGCGCGCTTGCCCTGCGTGCCGCCACTGAGCAGCACGGCGCCCATGGACGCCGCCATGCCCACGACGGTGGTGGCGACATCAGGCTTCACATGCCGCATCGTGTCATAGATTGCAAGTCCCGCCATGACATCACCGCCTGGAGAGTTGATGTAGACCTCGATATCGCGGTCAGGGTCCTCTTTCTCCAGAAAGAGGAACTGCGCCATGATGACGTTCGCCATCGCCGGATTGACTTCTTCGCCGATAAAGACGATCCGGTCCTTCATCAGGCGCGACCAGAGGTCGTATGCTCTTTCGCCGCGCGGACTTTGCTCCACGACTGTCGGAATCCATGTCATCGCTCTGCCCTTTCTTTCTGATCCATGACTATCGATATTTATTGCGGGATAAAACTTTGGTTCGCGACGCGCGTGTGGCAAGCACAATCCGTCCCGGCTGCGCGCAATAGCGCACGCCGCTCCGCCCGGCGCCTAGGGCCAGCATGCGCGGCAGGGCCGTGCGGACGATGTGGCCCCACGACCAGTTCGCCGACATCGACATCCCGATCGCCTCGGTGTGCTCCAGATGGACGTGCGTGCCGCCGGTGTCCGTCCGCTCCAGTGTCCACGTCACCACAGATTCGGGCTCGTCCTCGGCGCGCCACTTATATGACAGCCGCCGCTCGCGCTCGGCGGCGATCACCTCGCCGCGCACGCTCCGGCGTCCCATCTCAAATTGAAAGCGGAACCCCATGCGCGGTTCGAAATCGCCGGGCAGGAACCAGCGGGCAAGCGCCTTGGCGTCCGTCAGCGCCTTCCAAACACGTTCCGGCGACTGCGGGTAAACAGCGTCAAAACTCAGCGCCGCCTCCGGCGCCCGCTCCGTCGTCTCCCCCGTCGTCTTTGGCGTTCCCGCCGTCTCCGGCATCTCGTCAGTCATGGTTGGTTTCATCTTCCGCCTCCAGAAAATCGCCCAGCGACAGCAGCTTGCCCGCCCAAAACGGCTCATACGCCCGCAGCCAATCCGAAACCGGCTGCAGCGGCAGCGGGTTCAGCTGATACAATCGCTCCCGCCCCTGGCTGCGCACCGTGACAAGCTCCACATCTCTTAAGACACGCATATGCTGCGAAATGGCGCTCAATGTCACTTCAAAGTGCGCCGCCAGGTCCGAAACGGGAAGCTCCCCACGGCGGAGGATCTCCAGAATCGAACGGCGGGTCGGGTCGGCGATGGCGTAAAAGACATCCGTGTTGGATTGAGCTCGGCTCATGATCAGAGTATACTTTAGCAATTGCTTAAATGTCAAGAGCTATTTTAGTTTAGGATTTTTGCGTCTTCGTGAGGAATGAGGGATTCAATCGAACAAAGAGCCAACGAAGGATTCCCACCATGTCTCGACGCTCCCTCTGCTATTGCCGCCTTTCTGCTGTGCTTCTGACGATCTGCGCCGCGCCCGCGGTTGCTCAAACGGTCGGCGCGCTCAAATCCGTGAAGCTTGTCGTCAAGCCGGTCGCGCTGGCCCACGGCCCGGCGGTCATCGATCTGGCCTGGCTTAAGAAGCAGGCGCCCGATTTCACCCCCTCGTCTTACATTCTCGTCACCAGCGACAGGGCTTCTTCCAAAGAGGACGCCAGGGCGAAGCAGTTTCGGGTAATCGCCTCCCAGGCCGACGATCTGGACGGGGATGGGAGCGCCGACGAGATCGCGTTAGAGACGGATTGGCCGAGCAAGCAAAGCCGGGTTATCACGGTCGCGTATGGCGATGAGGCGACGATCGCTCCGCTCCGCGCCGTGGCCACCAAGAAGGCGCATGCGATCTTTTCGAAGAAGTTCGAAGGCGTCGGCTGGGAAAACGACCGGGTGGCGTGGCGGCTTTACGCGGATAATCGCAATTCGATCGATCTTTACGCCAAGAACGCGCCGCATCTTTCTCTGGATTACTTCGCGCTGCCCAAAACGAATTACGAAGCGGATTCGATTTACGGCCGCGATATCTTCTGGAACGGAAAGGCGTTTGGGATCGGAGCCGTCGGCGCGTGGGTGGACGGGAAGCTCGTCCGTGTCGCGGACGTCGCTGAGCGCAGCCATAGGATTGTCGCCGACGGCCCGGTCCGCGCCATCGCGGAGATGCATTACACGAGCTGGCGAGTCGGCGGCCAGACTGTCGATCTCACCAGCCGCTTTACCATCTGGGCGGGGCAGCACTGGTTCAAGCACGATATCTTCGCCAAGAACGCCGAGGGGATCGTCTTCGTTTCCGGGCTGCCGATCAAGCAGGGCGCCGAAGCGATGACGTCGCCGCAGCCGCTCAAAGGCGCCGACCACCGTTATGTCGCGACCTGGGGCGCCCAGGTCCAGCTCGCCGAACGCGAAGGCGACGGCGTCAACTCCGACAAGCTGGGCCTCGCGGTGGTCTATTCCCACGGCGACATCCCCTCGCTTCCGGATCTAGCATCCGATCCCGCAAACCATCTGGCGCCCATTGCCTTGCACCCAAATGGCGACGGACAGGTCACCGGCCGTGTTGCCGTCATTGCAGGCTGGGATCAAGAATCGAAAGACGCAATGCTTCCAGACGCGGCGCGCTCCGCCTCAGGCTGGCGAAGCTATGTCGCCGCAATCTCACCGGACGTCTTCAAAACGGCGTCCATGGATTTCGCGCCCGCCGCCACAGCCACGATCCACGCTGGCAGCATCGCGCAGACCATCGACCCCGCGCCGCTTTCCCGCAAAAGTATCCTGAACACGATGCGGCGCGCCTGCGCCTACCAAATGGAGGCCCAGAAAGTCAATCGCGACAACAACTGGATCCGCTCCACATTTTACACCGGCGTGCTCGCGCTCTATGAAACGACACATGAGCGGCAGTACCTGGACGCCTCACTCCAGTGGGCGGAAAGCTTCGAATGTAAGCTCGCACCGGGCGCGCCGTTCTTCGCGGACAACCAGTGCTGTATCCAGGTCTACGCAGACCTTGCGCGCATCACCAAATCCCCACAAAAGCTAGCGTACGCCGAAACAATGTACGCCAATGAAGCGCATCAGACCAAGCCTGGCCGCGAACTCTGGTGGTGGTGCGACGCCCTCTTCATGGCCCCCGCCGGTATGGTCCGCACTTCCTATGTCACTGGCAAGCCCGAGTATACAGCCCTGATGAACACCCTGTACTGGGATTCCACCGACTACTTCTACGACAAAGAATCCCATCTGTTCTACCGGGATAAGACATTCTTCGACAAAAAGACCGCCAGCGGCAAAAAGGTCTTCTGGTCGCGCGGCAACGGCTGGGTGATGGGCGGCCTCGCGCGCCTGCTCGAATACCTCCCCGCCAGCGATCCCAGCCGTCCGCGTTTCGTCCAGCTTCAGCAGGAGATGGCCGCCAAACTGATCACGATCCAGGGCGAAGACGGCCTCTGGCGCGCGAGCCTGGACGATCCCGACGAGTACCCGCTTCCCGAAACCAGCGGCAGCGCCTTCTTTGTTTACTCGCTCGCCTGGGGCATCAACCACGGAACGCTCGACCGCAAAACCTACCTGCCCGCCGTCCGGCGCGGCTGGACAGCCCTCGCCGCCAAAGTGGCCCCCGATGGACGGTTAGGTTACGTACAGCAAGTCGGCGGCGCGCCGGCGAAGACCAGCCCCTCCGAGACGCAGGAGTACGCCGTGGGCGCGCTGATGCTGGCGGGGTCGGAGTTGGTGAAGCTGGGGGATCGATAGATAACCAAGCACTACAATGCCTCCCAGACCAGATACCAGGCACTGAAGTACCTGGCTGGGGGTTGCTTCGCAACCACAATGTCCGTACCGGACAAAAGAGGGAGCTTGGAGGGGATGGGGAGGTGATACGGGTGGTTGTTATTCTTCCACGAGCGGCCAGATGTTATTGCTGGCGTGATGCTGTTTTTGATTCTCGATGTACTGTTAAGACAGCTTTTAAATGCGTACAGCTAAAGCCGAAGACGCTATAGCCTTCGCGCCATGCAAAGTATTCATCGGGGCGCAGGATATTTCGGATTAGGTGCGAAGAACTGCCTTTAGTTTGCTGCATCAATTTTGCAAGCGCAGGAAGACCTCAACATTATTACGCCGCTCAAACTCCATCACCCTACATCGCCTCCAATCACCATCTTACTCCTCTGTCCGGAACGGACGTCGTGGCTGCGGAGCAGCCCCCAGCCAGGTACTTCAGTGCCTGGTCAAGCGTGCGATGTCACAGCAGTCCCCAGCGTTTGGAGCATATGAAGAGCCTTCATCTACTCCACCGCGCCCAGCCCCGCTAGCGCTTCCTCCATCACCGTTCGGTAACGCGCCCCCACCCCGTCGGACTTGGGCTCCTCACCCTCGGCGTCCAGCAGCGCCTGGATCGGCGTGGCGGCTTCGGTGACGTGCAGGCTGGCGCAGGCTTTGGCGCTGACGAGCTGGAGCCAGCGGTCGC
>NZ_JBDSQY010000313.1:0-8106 GCF_039929585.1 Capsulimonas sp. | reverse complement strand
ACGGGTAGGTCACGCAGGCCGCGCAAAGGACGGGGTAGGTCACGCAGGGGCGCGAAGCATGGGAGGGGTCAAAAGGAGACAAGTCAGCCCAGAAACTTCCAATCCACATCAAAATCGCGCTCCAGCGGGTCCCCTGTCAGGAGAGCGCGCAGGGTCGGGATCGGCATGCAGTTTTCGTGCATAACGGCGTCGTGGAACTCGCGGTCGGTCATGCGACCGCCGTGGACCAGTTCCCGGTGCAGGGAATGCATCTGCATGCCGCCGATGAGATAGGCAAGCTGGTAGAGGGGATCATATCCGCCCTCGAAGGAGCGGCGCACTTCGGCTTCGGCGTTGTCGCGTTCGTGGCCGACTTCGGAGACGAGCATTTCGACGCATTCCTCGGCCGTCATTTCCCCCAGGTGAAACCCCAGAGAGAAGGTCACGCGGGCGCAGCGATGCTGACGCCAGAAGAGCATGCCGATCTTTTCCTGCGGAGTGCGGGCGAACCCGCGCTCCCAGAGCAGCATTTCCCAGTGCAGCGTCCAGCCTTCCACCCAGAATGGGGTGTAGAAGATTCGCCGGTATGGGCGATACCGCTCCTGACAGAAGCACTGAAGATGGTGTCCGGGGATCAGTTCATGATGGACAGTCGCGCGGGCGAAATAGCGATTGTTGCCGCGCAGGCTCATTTCTTTTTGCGAGTGCTCCATAGCGTTTGTCGGAAAAGAGATGGCGATGGTCTCGCCGCCGGTGAAGAACGGGTTGATCTTCTGACGCTCAGCCGACATCATCTCCATTTGCCAGCATTCGCGCGCGAGGTCGGGGACGGTAACGAGGTTCTCCGCCTCGACATAAGCAATGGCCTCATTGGCCAGTTCGCGCACCAGCGCAGGCTGCTCGCCGGGCGCGACATGATCTTGTTTCACAAGCTCCAGCGCGGCGCGCCAGTCATCGCCGCATCCCATGGCGCGCGCCGCAAGACGCAATTCCGTCCGGCACGAGAGCATATCCTCGCGCGCCGCCGCGATCAACTCCTCGGGAGTGTAGGCGACTTGTGCGTAGCGGAGCTCATCACAGAGCGCCGCGCGCCCAACCAGGGCTCCCAGGATTTCGCCGACGGCGGGACGTAAAGACACAGCGTACTGTTCTAATGCAAAGTCCAGCGCCTGGAAAGGCTTTTCCACCCACCATGTGAAGAGCGGATCGTAACCGCTGTAAAACGCAAACCACTCCTTCAGCATCCCGCGAAGCGTGAGGGCCGCCTCGGCCGCGTCGGCGATACTTGTGGGGGAAAGAGAATCCCGGTCCGCGCCCAGCCGCAGCGTGGCGGCGCGCAGCTCGGTCAATGCGTGATCCAATTGCTTGGCGGCGCTCTGAGCGTCGACATCTTCTCGCCGGCGGCGGCGTGTCTCCAAATCCGTCAAACGCTCGGCGAACGGCAGCAGGATTTTCGCGGCGGCAAATCGGCGGCGTTCCTGGGACAGGCGGCGGCCCTCAGCATCCAGCAAGCCAGACAGCAAACGCCAGTCGCAGCGATCATCCCGGCTCAATTCATCGTAGGTCAGCGCTTCCAATGCTCCGCGCCACTCTTGCAGAAACGATTCACGGCGCGTCCAGAACACTTCGGAGTAAGGAACGGCCAGCTGACGCTCCAGACAATTTCGGTCACTGCGAAAACGGGAGATCAATTCGGGCATGCGATCTTTGGCCGAGATCCGGCTCGCGCGGGCGATGGTGAGTAGTGCAGTCATGCGATTGCCTCGCGCGTCCATTGGTTATCGACAAGACGCCAGACGCCGCGCGGATTGTCGTTTTGAAGCTCCGGCGGCAGGAGTTCATTAGGAGCGTTCTGCCAGCACACAGGACGCAGAAACCTCAAGATAGCCGCTGCGCCCACGGAGGTCGAACGGCTGTCGGTCGTCGCCGGATACGGGCCGCCGTGCTGCATCGCCGGGGCGACCTCCACCCCGGTGGGAAACCCGTTGAAGACCAATCGGCCGACCTTGGTTTCAAGGATCGCCGCAAGATCCCGTAATGCGGAAGGATCGGAAGCGCCGGCGTGAATGGTAGCCGTCAATTGCCCTTCCAGGCTCCGGGCAACCGCGAGCATTTCGTCTGATGTGCGGCAGGCGACCACCAACGTCAGCGGACCAAAGATTTCCTCAGAGAGTATGGGCGTCCCTAAGAACGTCTCTGCGTCGGTGCTGTACACCGACGGCGCCGCCAGCGCATGCGCGGAATCGGCCTGCTCGGTCTGCCGAGTTTCGAGATGCACCCCGCGCAGATTTTTCAAACGCTCGCGGCCCTGATGATAGGCGCTGCAGATGCCCATGGTGAGCATCGGCGACGACGCCTGGGACACAGTTCGCGCGACAGTCAGAATAAACTCATCGAACTCTGCACTTTGGAGACCTACGACGAGGCCTGGATTGGTGCAGAACTGCCCCACCCCGGCCGTGACGGACTGCGCGAGGCCAGCCGCCAGCGCCGCCCCGCGCTCTTCCAGAGCACTCGGAAGCACGAAGATGGGATTGATGCTGCCCATCTCGGCGTAAACAGGGATCGGTTTCGGACGGCCCGCCGCGATGTCGAACAACGCGCGGCCCGCGCCAAGCGAGCCCGTAAACGCCACGGCTTCCAAGTCGGGATGGCGCACAAGCCGTGCGCCGACATCCGCCCGCCCATGCGTCATGGAGAAAACGCCGGGCGATATTCCCAACGCCTGGGCGGCCCGAACGATCGCGCCCGCGGCCATCTCGGAGGTCCCGGGATGCGCGGGATGCGCTTTTACGACGACCGGACAGCCGGCCGCGAGGGCCGACGCCGTATCTCCGCCGGCGACGGAGAAGGCGAAGGGAAAGTTGCTCGCGCCGAAGACCGCAACCGGCCCCAGTGGGATGAGCATCCGGCGCATCTCGGGACGCGAAAGTGGAGTGCGGTCCGGCAGCGCGCGGTCGATACGAGCGTCCACATACGAGCCTTCGCGCACCAGATCCGCGAACATCCGCAGCTGACCGACCGTGCGCCCACGCTCACCGGTCAATCGATCCTTCGGCAGCGCGCTTTCCTGATGCGCGATCTCCAAAAGATCGTCGCCAAGCGCCACGATCTCGTCGGCGATCCGGCAGAGAAAATCGGCGCGCACGCCGGCTGGAAGCGTCCGGTAAGCTCCTGCCGCCTCGGCCGCAAGCTCCACGGCGCGGTCGATCTCATTTGGCGTCGCCTCATGGTAGGCCGTGTCCAAACTTTTGCCCTCAAGGGTGCTGTATCCAGAAAATTTGATATTTCCCAGCGCCGAAGAGGTCCCGCCAATCAAATTGCCGCCATGCAGAGTCGTCATAAATTTCGTCCTTAGATCGCCAATGAACTCAATCGTTGCGCCTACGGCGCAAGCCCGGCGAATAAATTCGCGGCTAAAAGTACGGCCGTCGACCTTCGTCGACTAAGGAGCCTAAGGCACATTCATAAGCGCCTGTAGCATAAAATCTGAACCCACGAAGGTGGGTGACCGTACTTGTAGGCGCGAATTCATTCGCTGGCCTGGTTTACAGGCTCAATTAATCGCCAGCTCCCGAACCACTTCGCCAAGAGTCATGGGAAATTGCTGGATCAGTCCGCGCGCGTCGATAATCGCTTCGACATCATAAAGCTCCAGCGGCGCGTCCGCCGTCAGCACTTCGACGCCTCGCTCGGTAACGGCGACGGTATCCTCAACTCGGATATAGAGTTTTTCTTCGGGAATCCACATCTGCGGATCGAGCGCAAAGACTAGGCCCGGCTCCAGGGGGCGGTCGAAGTACTTGCCCACATCATGGACGGCCATTCCCACCGGATGCGAGAGATGGCCTTCGAAAGTCAGGGTGCGCCGCGCGGCCTGTTCGTAAATCGGCTTGGAGAAAGACATGTTGTCGATCACGATCGCCATGTCGGCCGCAGCCTCAGCAAGGATTTGACGCGGGAGAACCCCGGGCCGAATGTATTTGAGAAGCGCCTTGTGATACTCGACGATATAACCATAAAGCTCACGCTGCACCGGGTTGTATCGGCCGTTCACCGGCCACATCCGGCCAATGTCACTGGTGTAGTTTTGGATATCGGGCGCGTAATCCATCAGCACCAATTCTCCGTCTTCCAGGCGGCTATGGTTCTGGTAGTAGTGTGCGTGCCAGATATTGCCCGCCGTCGCGATGATCGCGCGGTACCCTTCGCTGCGCACGTCGTTGATCCGGTAGACGTAATCGGCGACCGCGCCCAGTTGATACTCGTAGACGCCAGGGCGCGTCGCGCGCATCGCTTCGATCACGGCGCGCGCGCAGATCGCGCCGGCGTCGCGCATAGCGTCCAGCTCGCGGGGGCTTTTGATCAGACGCAGGTCGTTTAAGATCGGCGAGAGGTCTTTGATGGCCGCATTGGGACAGCGCTCCGCGAGAAGCTCAATCACGTTCTGATCCCGCGTAGGGCGCCCGTTCCAAGGATCGGCGGCAAGCGCCTTTACGGCGACGCGCAGCGTGTCCTGGCAAGCAAGGCGTCCCTCGGAAGGACTGTGCGGCGCGTAGATGTTCGCAGTGAAGACGAGATGGTCCGTCAGACAGTCCAGAGAATAGACATCATCGACGCCCGAAATTCCCTTGAGAAGATCGACGTCCTCGGCCCCCAGCCCGCCGCCCTCGCTCGCGGCGTGTGGATTGCGCGGGGGCAAGTAAAGCGTGGCGCGCCGCTTCGCGCCATCCATGATCAAATAGCTTTGCGGGACTTCGATCCCGGTCAGATAGTAAAAGTCGTTTGTCTGCCGGAACAGCTCAAATCCCGCGACCGGCCCGGCGCCGTGCAGCAGCGCCATCGCATCGGCGCCAATACGATCGAAGATCCGATCTCGGCGCGCGGCGAACTCGGCTGCATTCCAATAATTTCTTTTCATGCTTGCTCTCCCGCCAACCCTTGAAAATCTTAACGCCCGCCACGAATTTCGGCAATCCCGGGGCGGCGTTCTCCGACGAACACGGCGATCGGAGCGCCGCCAGTCGTCACCACGAGCCAGGAATGGCCGGCGTAAGTGTGCAGGACACGACTGGCTCCGGGCAGGATCTCTCCGTACGACGTTCGCTTGCCGCCGCCTTGCAGCCAGAACAGCTCGACCGTCTTGCCGGTATCGTTGCGAAATTCGACTGACGTGTCCGGCCCGCCGTCCGTCTGCGCCATCGACTCATCGCTCACCGGCCGTGGATGCAGCGTCACCGACGTGGGCGCCTTCTTGGGCGCATTGCGGTCCGGCGGCTCCACGCCGAGCAGGTGGCGTACAAAGTAATCCACGCGCCGGCGCTCTCCGTAAGAGCCGCCGCCGGTGTGGTCCATCCCCGTAAGCACGAGCAAGTCGAAGTCTTTGTCCTCGCGCATCAAGGCGTCGGTGAGACGCAGCGTCGACTCAGGCGGCACATTGGAATCCAGCTCGCCCACCAGCAGCAGCAGCTTACCGCGCAGCTTGCCCGCGTTCTCGATGTTTGAGCTTTCCTTGTACCACGGGCCAACCGGGTACCCCATCCACTGTTCGTTCCACCAGCGCTTGTCGATCCGATTGTCGTGACAGCCGCAGCTGGAGACACCGACTTTGTAAAACTCTGGATGGAAAAGCAGCGCACCTGTGGAGTTCTGGCCGCCGGCGGATGTGCCATAGATTCCCACACGCTCGGTGTCGCAATAGGGATACTTCGCCGCCACTGCCTTGATCCAGGTGATCCTGTCTGGAAACCCCGCATCCTTGATGTTGCGCCAGCAGACATCGTGAAACGCTTTGGAGCGATTACGCGTCCCCATGCCGTCGCTCATCACGACAATAAACCCCTGATTGGCGAGCGACTGCATCCCGTTGCGCGCGCTGAAACTCTTCTGGACGAACGAGTCTTGCGGCCCTGCATAGATATTTTCCACGATGGGATACTTCTTCGCCGGGTCGAACTGGAAAGGGCGCACGATGATTCCCCAGATATCGGTCTGACCGTCGCGGCCTTTGGCGACAAACGGCTCCGGCATCCGCCACCCGGCCGCGATCAGCTCCGAAGCGTCCGCCTGTTCCAAGGCGACGACTGGCGAACCGTCGGCCACGCGGCGCAGCGTGTGCGCCGGCGGCAGGTCTACCCGGGAGTAACTGTCGATCAAATAATTACGGTCGGGGGAGTACTGGACTTCGTGGGTTCCGTTTCCCTCAGTCAGCGCGACTAAATTCGATCCGTCAAAATCGACGCGATAGTGATGGATCAGATACGGATCTTCTCCGTGATTTTTCCCGCTCGCCGCGAACCAGATCTGGCGGGCGTCGTCATCCACGCGATCCACGGACCGTACGACCCAGTCGCCGCGCGTGATCGGGTTCTTCAATACGCCGGCGTACGTATCGTAAAGATAAAGATGACGCCAGCCGTCTATTTCGGAAACATAAATCACATCGGAAGCATTTTTGGGATAGTAGGTGTATCCGTTGGTCGTGTTAATAAACGTCTTTGAGCGCTCATCGACGATTGTTTTGGCGGCGCCTGTATGCGTGTCGATCTCGAAGATCCGAAAGCGCTGATGGCCGCGATCGGCGCGCTCGAAATAGAATTTGTCGCCGCCTTCGCGCCACCGAACATCGGTCCCATCCCAGAAATCGATCGTATCGATTTGGGCCTTGGTCGCCGTTCCCGCCTCCGGGCCGAAGATCCACATGTCGAATTTGGAAAGCTCGTCGCCCGGCTGTTCGTACTCATGATGGTGCAGTTCGCCGCGCATGTCTCCGTTCTTGGGCGACGACTCGACCATATAAACGGGCTTCACCGGCACGTGAGCCACGGTGAAAGCGACGATGGTCCGGGAATCCGGCGACCAGTGCAGCATCTCGCTGATGGGATGCTCGGCCGTTCCCTGCGCGCCGAGGGCCTTCTCGGCGCCGCTCTTCGCATCGCGCAGCCAGAGATTATTGTCTTTGACGAACGCGATCCATCGCCCATCAGGAGAAGCGTTCTCGGGCGCCCCCCCATCACCGCCATCATGACGCGCATCGTTTTTCGTCGGGCCAAGTAGCAGTTCCGTTCGGGTCGATAGGGACGTGACGTAACTCGTCAAATCGCACTGCCAAATCGCTTGATCCAAGGCGAAGAGGACGGATTTGCCGTCGTCCGTAAATGCAATATCGCGAAACGGAAGCCGCCTAGCTTCATATGCCTTGCCCGTCACTTTGGATAAACTGGCGGCGAGCTTGTTGTGATCAAAGGCCGCTTTGCGAGTTGCGTTTGTCGCATCCACGAGCACGAACTCTTGGCGCGCTTTCGCAAGATCGTTGCGGTACCAGAAGCGCGTATTGTTGGCAAACCAATGGGGCGCGATTTGGGTCTTGTAGACCGGCAGGCGGACGATCTCTTCGTAAGGCTCCTGCCGTGTCAGCAGCGCGGCGTACTCCGCCGGGGTCGGACGATAAGCCGCCGGCGAGCCGATCGTGCGTGTCGCGGCGTCGGCGCTCACAGTGTTCATGGTAAACCCAGCCGATCCGGCCATCAATCCGGCGCCGCCTACGGCGGCCCGCGTCAAAAATCCCCGTCGTGTGATTCGCTTTTGCATAAGTTAATGAAACCGATCTGGACTGAGAGCGCTAATGTCGATCTTCGGCGCATTTTCGGAAAGGATGTCAGCCAGGATCTCTCCCGTGGCGGGTCCTAAACTGATCCCCATCATGGCGTGTCCCGTCGCGGCGACAAGATTTCGGTATCGGGCAAAACGGCCGACGTACGGCATGCCATCGGGAGAGCAAGGGCGCAGACCGCTCCAAACGGGAAGGCTTTGGAAATCGCTCGCAGCAAATTTCGGGAAATACCGTGGCACGGATTCCAAGATCCCATCGACGCGCGGCTGGCTGATCGATAGGTCGAGACCTGTCACCTCCATCGTTCCTCCGATCCGCAATCCCGAGAGCATCGGCGTGACCGCCACACGCGCCTCCATCAAAATCGAGCACACACGCGGCGTCTGCGGCGGCTCCGGCAGCGTGACGCTGTAGCCCTTTCCCGCCTGCATCGGCAGCTGTATTCCCAGCGTGCGCACCGTCTGCGGCGACCAGGCGCCGCCCGCCAGTACATATTCATCGGCAATAATCGCCCC
>NZ_JBDSQY010000312.1:0-15288 GCF_039929585.1 Capsulimonas sp. | reverse complement strand
CTCAAACCGATTCTTTACTAAACAGTGGGCCGCAGCTGTCTGAACGACAAGAACGGCCCAAATCGCCTCAAAGATCGCAGCTGGCTTGAGAAAGGGCACTTTCCGGCACCACTTCTAGGCGCGAATTTATTCGCCGGCTATCTGTGCTTACACGCCGAAGGGCGAGGCTCCTTCCGGATTCTGCCACTGGTAGCGCTTCTTCTTGCCGCCCAGCTTCCACTCCTCAGGACAGGTCGTGTCCAGCCAGTCCAGTGGCTCGCCCAGCGGCTGCTGAACCGCCGCGATCGCCAGAACTTCCTTCAGCTTGGCTTCCTGCTCCGGGCCGACCACGCTCATGTCCAGGCTGGTGAACAGTACCGAGCCGCTGCGCGCGACGAGATCCAGCCACTGCGTCGTCTTTTCCCAGGGAACATCCTTGGTGAGTGGCGCCATGTCCGGGTCAGTGGCGTAGAAGGCGCGATTCTGGGCGTTCCGGAACGCCAGACAGTTGACGCCCATCTTGCGCGACCGCTCCCAGTGCTGCCCACTGGTGTCGTCACCGGTGCGGCTGGCTTCGAAGATACCCGCCGACAGATGGCTGAACGTGTTGCAGCCGAGCACGACCGCCGTCCCCGCGCCGCGCCGCATGACCCGATAAAGATCGAGAATGACTTCCGCCGTCGTTCGGCCCTGGCCTTCGGCGAACTTCCAGCCGTCGTCGGTCAGACTGGAGCCCATGCTGCTCCCAAACCGTCCCATGATATCGACCGTGGAGAAGTCGTGCTTGATCAGCTCGAAGCCCCATGCCGTCAGCCGCGCCATGTCGGCTTCGATCTGATGCATCACCTCGGGAACCGTGGGGTCGAGAGAACCGTTTCGACCGGAGATGCGCCAATTGTCCGGCAGACCGTCCCAGGCCGTGGTCGGACGGATCCAGATGCCGGGACGCGCGCCGATCTTTTTGACTTCGGCGGTCAGGCCCGGCATGTCGGGAAATTTCTTGTTGCTCCCATCCCACGGACCCGCTTGGCCGGGACCGGCCGGCTCCCAGCCGTCATCGATCACGACATATGGTCGATTCGCTCCGCTCGGCGACAGGGCGACGAGACGCCGCGCGACATCCATGGTGTAATCGGCCGAGTTATTGCCGTAGGCGAAATCCCAGTCGTTGTGGCCGTAGATCGAATGGTCGGCGAGTCGGGGGCTGGGGCACATCTGCCGGCAGAAGGCGTGCAGGGCCGCGAAGGGCGTTTCGCCGCTCTTACCGGGCCGCGCCACGACCGTGCACATATCCAGCACACGCTGGCCGAGGCGCAACGGCATGCCGCCGCTGCGCACGTCGGCCCATAGACTGATCCCTTCCGAATCCGTCTGCCAGAAACAAAACGCCGCCGGGCAAGTCAGAACGCCGTAGCCATGAGTCCGGGAGCCGTCCCACGCCGCGAAGTACCAGGGCATCGCGCGGTCTGGAACGGAGCCGCGCCACTCCAGATCGCCGTAGGCCCGTTCCCAATGATCGCCTAGAAAGCGCTGGCCGCTCGCGACGGGACCGTTCCAGCGCAGGTGAACGCGCCGGATGCCCGTTTGGGGCGCGGACAGCGAAACTCCCACCCCATCGGCCTTGACGGTCGTTTTCACCTCAATATCCTGGTCCGTCCACCGCCCCCCGCCCTCGCTAGTCAGTGTTCGCGTCCCTTTTTCCGTGGTCACGCGTACGACATCCGGAGCGCGCAGCAGATCGAAATATCCGGACGATCGACCGGCGCGCAGGATCTTCTCCGCCGCCTGCGTCTCCAAAGGAGCGGCAAACATAGCGGAGACGGCGACAGCGGCGGCAGCTGACTGCTGAACGAACTGACGGCGCGTGGAGACGGGCCGCACATTGGTTTCTTCCGGTGGCATATCTGATATCTTAATCTTTCTTCAGAGCGGTTATGGATGATATTGTATCGATATTTGCTTCATTCGTCAAGAAATTGTACAAGATGGGAGCAAAATGGAATAGGTTCAGCAACGGATCACAAAAGATCAAGACTGCGCTTGCGGCCTTCCAGCCGCGAGCGCAGTCTTGTTATTGGACGATCAAAGCTGGCGTAAGATTACAAAGCGCTGTAAGTAGCGTCAAACGAGGAACCCGTGATGGCGCTGCTTCCTGAGAAACCCGTTCCCGAAGCCATTCCGTCCTGCACATTGTTGCCGGCGATCGTGGTCTGATCGGCGGTGGCGCTGACGGCGTTGTATCCCACGGAGATGCGCGTTGGGCGAAGATATTTGACATGACCGTCCGACAGCAGCCAGTTCGCGGCGTCGGTATGGCGGGCGACGCGCTGAGAGCCGCCAGAAGTCCCGCCGGCGTATCCGTAGGCAGTGCCGGTACAAGTATCGGATTCCACATTTTGAACGCCGCGCGGCCCGGGGTACGCCAGACCATTGACGGCTGGGCTATAGGTTTCATTCAGCACGGTTCCAGGAATTGGGTATCCACCGCCGCAGGCGATCGTTTCGGCGACCAGAATGGTGCTCGCAGGAGCATTGGAGCCGGAAAGCGTCATCGCGGCGCCGCGAGTTCCGTCGCCACCGCCGGCAAGGTTCTGGTTGATGCCATAGCTCTCACGCCCGTTGTTACTGCTGTCATCCGGGCAGTGGTAAATCCCTGCGCTTTTGGTGTAGGGGTAGATTTGTGTCGCCCAGCCGGCGCCGGTGCGGCCATTGTTGCCGCAAGGATAAGTCTCGTCGTTATCCTGTACATACTGAAGAATGCCCAGACCGAGCTGCTTCATGTTGGAAGTACAGCTGATCTGCCGAGCCTTCTCGCGCGCCTTGGCGAAGACAGGGAAGAGAATAGCAGCAAGTATTGCGATAATAGCGATCACAACGAGCAACTCAATGAGAGTGAATCCTTTGGCTTTTTTCACGTGCGGCATAATGAAATTTCCTTCTGAGCGATATTAATAACAAGTGAGCTCTTGCTCCAGGTATTTTAAAATGATACCATAAAATACCAGAACAAGCCCATTTTAACACTATTTGGATGCATTGTCAAGCGAAATTAAAAGGCGCCAGAATGCTTGTGCAGAGTTCGCACGAACGGTCGCATCAGCGGAACGCCTGAATTTCAGCGTCGTCGTAAAAGACCTCGTTCTCGAAAATCGAAAATCCAAAAGCACTCCTTCGAGAAAATGTGTCTGATCATTCCAACCAAAGAGCCTTTCTCCTCATATTTACTCTGGAAATCAGTTTGATATTTTTTTGACACCGGGCTGTTATTCTGGGCGCGAGATTGATTTCGTACAACATATCAATCCATTGACAAACCAAACACTATTGGTAATGAAAGGAGTAAACGCTATCTATCGCATGTAAAACACATTCCGAGTCACGCATATGAGCGCCGAGAGAGTAAATCAATAAGACTGATCGCTACAATAGCAATTCAGATACAAGAATGAGGAGACACGGCATGCACTTTCGACAACTCGTATCCAAGCCCAGCATACTCAGCCGAGCGCTTATCAGCGGGGCGGTCCTGCTCGCCCTCGCCGGCGCGCCCAGCCATGCACAGCAGATGTTCGGCCTGCGCGGACACGGCAGCATACACCGAGGCGTCGCCCAGGCCAGAGCGCTGGCGGCATTGGACCCAAGCGCTGCGCTCGATCTGACCATCAGCCTTCCCGTCCATAATCAAAGCGCGCTCGATCAGTATCTGCAGCAGCTCTACGACCCGAGCAGCCCCAACTACCACAAGTATCTGAGCGTCGCTGAGTTTACTCAGACATATGGCCCTACCGAGCAGGATTACACCGCCGTCGCCGTGTTCCTCAAAGCGCGAGGCTTCACTGTCGGAGCAGTTCCCAAAAATCGCATGCTCGTGGACGTACGCGGATCGGTCGGCGCGATTGAACAGACATTCCACGTTCATATGAAGCGCTACCAGCACCCGACGGAGAACCGCACCTTCTTTGGCCCCGACGCCGAACCGACCGTCGATCAGCCCGTCCCCATTCTGGATGTCACCGGCCTCGATGACTTTACGCTCCCCAAACCCAAGAACCTTCACATTCAGCCCAAGACGACCACGACGATCACCAAAGCCACTGGATCCGGGCCGGGCGGCCTGTATCAAGGCAACGATTTCCGAGGCGCTTACTGCCCACAAGTGACGCTCGACGGCGACGGACAGACGATCGCCATTTGGTCAGGCGCCAGCTACTATCCTTCGGACATCGCCACTTATTGTACGGTGTCGGGACTTCCGCCCGCCAACGTTACACAGGTCCCGATCAACGGGGCGGCGACTACGCCGTCGCCAGGACAGGATGTGGGCGAGCAGTCGCTGGATATCGAAATGTCGCACTCGATGGCGCCCGGCGCGAAAATCTATCTCTACTTCGGCGGCAGCGCGGCGGATACATGGAACCGCATCGCCACCGACAACATCGCCAAGCAAGTGACCTGCTCCATCAGCGTTAGCCCCCCACCCTCGACCCTGAACCAGATTTTGCAGCAAATGGCGGCGCAGGGCCAATCCGTGTTCAACGCAAGCGGCGACGCCGGTTACTCCGCCTCCCCCTTCGGATGGGATGACAATCCCTATATGACGAGCGTCGGCGGCACAAACCTTACGGTGAGTTCCTCGGGCGGACCTCGATCGCTGGAAACCGGCTGGGGCGGCAGCGGCGGCTACATCAGCCCCAACTACGCGATCCCCACCTGGCAGCAAGGCATCAGCATGACCGCCAATGGCGGCTCCACAACACAGCGTAACTGCCCGGATGTCGCGATGATCTCGGATAACTTCTGGTTCGTTTATAACAACGGCCAATCCGGCGGCGTCGGCGGCACCAGCGGCGCGGCGCCTTTGTGGGCCGGCTTCATGGCGCTGGTCAATCAGCAGGGGGCGCAGCACGGAAAGCCGACGGCCGGCTTTATCAATCCGGCGGTCTACGCCCTGGGCAAAGGCGCCAATTACAACACGTACTTCTACGATGTGACCTCTGGCAGCAACGGCAAGCCGGCGGTGACGGGTTACGATCTCGTAACCGGATGGGGATCTCCCAAAGGACAGGCCCTTATCGACGCCCTTAGCGGATCATCAAACTACACCGCAGTCGCCAGCGAAAACCAAACGGTGTCATTCGGAACGCCGGTGGATGTCGCCTACGGCGCGAATACCAGCTTCTTCTACAAGTATGCGATCGCGGGCAGCTTCACGTTCAGCAACGCCACGTTTGGGGGAGACCCGATCTTTGGCGTCGCCAAGTCCGGATACTCCAAGCCGTTTGTGAAGAGCGTGAACGAAGGAAGCTCCGCCACGTTCGGCTACCCCGTTGAAGCCGCTTACGGCGCCAACGGACACTATCTCTTCAACTGGGGGACCACTGGAACGGTGGCGTTTACCAACGCGGCCTGGGGAAACGATCCCGCGCCGAATGTCGCAAAGTCCGGCTACTACCTACCCTATGCGCAGTGCGCGGGCGAGGGCGGTTCCGTCACGTTCTCGGCTCCCACCGATGTCGCCTACGGCGCCAACGGGCACTTCCTCTTCCAGCATGCGGTGACGGGAACCATCGTATTCAACACGACGACATTCGGAAGCGATCCGGCTTACGGAACGCATAAGTACGGATATTACCGACCCAGCCATTAGCCCAACTCTCAAAGACACAGCAAAAAATCAGGCTCCAGGGAATACCCTGGAGCCTGATTTTTCGATGGAAACACATCTGTGCTTACGCGCAGCGCTGGGTCGTTTCCGAGGTATGCACATAGGCGGTCACCCGGTTGCGTCCGTTCGTCTTGGACGAATAAAGGGCCTGATCGGCATATTCGATAAGATCGCGACAGTTCTCAATTCCGTCTCTGTAGGTGACGACACCGATACTGGCGGTCACCTGGCGCAAATCCCAGGGGGTCGATGCAATCGCGTCGCGGAACCGCTCGGCGATAATCGCGATCCCCTCTTCGTCCGTTTGCGGAACAATCACCACAAACTCCTCGCCGCCGTAGCGCGCGGGGGTATCGGTATCCCGGCAGTTGTCCATCAGGATATTCGAGATCGTCTTTAGCACCTTGTCGCCCTGCGGATGGCCAAAGGTATCGTTATACTGCTTGAACTGGTCGACATCGAGCAGGAGCAGAGACAGCGGATGACCGTATCGCATGGCGCGCGTCCATTCGCGCTCCAGTTCATCCTGGAATCCGCGGTGGTTTGTCAGCCCGGTCAGGCCGTCGGTGATCGCCAGAGCGTTCAAGTGAATGTTAGCTTCCGCAAGCGACGCCTTCTCATACTCCAGATCGGCGCGCACACGGATCAATTCGTCGTTTTGCTGCTCCAGCTCCGCCTGAGTGGATTGCAGTTCGTCGTTCTGAGCCTCCAGCTCGGCCTGAGTATTTTGCAGCAGGTCGTTGTGCATTTCCAGTTCTTGTTTCTGCTCTTCCAGCTGCACGTACGCTTGCTCCACCGTCTCGTGCGCCTTCATCAGATCCGCAGTCCGAGCCTCAACAATCGCTTCCAGCTTGCGTGTGCGCTCCATCAGCAGGCGAGTCCGCAGCCGCAGCAGGATCCAGAATATCACCAGCGCCAAGACCACACAGCCGGCGCGGAAGAGCGTTGTCTGATAGTAGTAGGGCTGAAGCACGATCGTGACCATAGCGTGCGAGAGCGCGGAAGCCGATTGGGCGTCAAACGAACGAACCTCGAAGGTGTAGGTTCCCGGCGGCAGGTTCATATAGGCCGCACGGCGTCCCGACCCTACGTCGGTCCACCGAGAGCTATATCCGCGCAGACGGTACTCGAAGCGCAGGCGCTGTGAGCCGACAAAACGAATGGCGGTGTATTCGACATTCAGATCGCCTGTTCCCGGAGGAACCACAATCGTCCGATCAAAGCCGAAACGCACCCCATTGATTCGCACAGTCTCAAGAGCGGTCGGCACGGAGATCCGCAGGAACTTCGTGGGATCGACCCGAATGACGCCGTGCTCGCAGACGAACCACAGCATTCCTCGATCATCCTTCGTAACACAGTTTTCGAAATTTGCCTGGGGCGCCCCACCGTTGGCGCCGTCCGCCTTCTCCATTCGTGTGAATGTCGCCGCCCCCGAATAACCGTCCGCAACCGCGCCAAGCTGTGTTTCTTCGACACAGGAAATCCCGCGCGAGCCAGCAATCCAGAAGCGCCCCATCCCATCCGACGCCATGCCGGAGATGTAATCCGATGGAAGTCCGTTGGCGGCGGATGTCAGTACCGTGACAGCGCCATTCTTCCAGCGCGCCAGCCCCGCCCCATTGAACCCAAACCAGATCGCTCCGTCTTTGCCTTCACAGATCGACGACGCCTTCCAGCCGGTCAGCTTGGGATCAGGCGCATAGGGAGTTATCTCATCGCCATGAACGCGGATGAAGCCGCCAAAGCCGCCCACCCAAACATCGTCGTGGGAATCGATGAAAAATCGGGTGACCACGCCCTGCAGCTGATTGCTATGGATGCGGATCTGTTTGGCCCCGGTCTTGTCGAAGCGGAACAGATGCACGCCATCCGACGCCCAAATGCGCCCCTGGCTATCGTGAGCCACCATGTGCATGATGTTGGAATAGCCCTTGATCGGGCGGAGGCGCTGGAAGTCGCTCAAGACGCCGTTCGAAAACGTAGCGATCTCCCCGCCTTCCCGTCCGACCCACAGCTCTCCCCGACCAAGAGTCGTCAGGCTGGTGATATGAGCGTCATTGGGGATGGAAACGTCGCGGGTAAAGCGTCCACCGTCCATACGGAACAGGCCGCTGCGGCGGGCGCCGACACGGAGGCCGCGGGGAGTCCAGGCAATCGATGTCAGCTCGTCATTCGGCAGGCCGTCGGCGGCGCCGAATGTGCGGCAGATTTGCACTCGCAGCCATACCAGCCCCGTTTGGCAGCCGATCCAGTAGCCGTTTTCGCTATCGGTATACACAGGAATGGTCAGCGAAGCGAAGAGAGGACCGCTGAGCGGAACCTTCTCAAAATTGTCGCCGCGCCAACCGTAAAGAACGGAGCCTCCCGATACGGTCGTCGCGACGGCCCAAAGCCGCCCGCTGACATCCAGCCCCATACGTTCGCAGCGCTTGGGAAGACCGTCCGACGCCGCGCATGGAGACAGCTTACCATTGCGCGAGCGGAAGAGAACGCCGCCGTTCTGGACCCACACGGTCCCGTCGGCGTCGCAAAGCAAATTCGGCGTGCTGTCCTTCGTCGTATACATCCATGCGAGGTCGGTCAGCGGTTCCGACGACGGAAGCTTGACGAACCCGCCGGAGACGGCGTGATAGACTCCGTTTGCGGAAGCGATCCATGCTCCGCCGCGACGGTCCGGCGCGACGGTGACCGATCCGTTGCCAAACTGAGCCGCGCCGCCAATGGAAGTTACTCGCGCCGCGCTGACGGAATAAAGCGCGCCCTGGCTTCCGCCCACAAGCACGCTTCCATCGGGAAGATCGGCAAAACTGTAGCACACTTCAGGAAGAGGGGCCGATCCGAGACGGACGGGGTTCGCGCCGTCGCAGCGAAAGAGATATGCGTTTGTCGCAAGAAAAATATGCCCATCTTGCCCCAGCCACATCCGGTTGACGGTTTCTCGATCCAGCGCAGCCGTGACATCGATGAAGGCGTCGCCGGCGCGCCGGACCGCATGTCCCTGCGCCAGAATCCATAGAGTTCCCGCCTGGTCGACCACGAGGTCGTCCATGGCGCTTCCGGGAAGAGACGGCGTGGAGTGATGCTCGAAGACCGAAAAGCGCAGGCCGTCAAAACGCACGAGACCTTCCGCTGTCGCCAGCCAGACATAGCCATCCGGCGTCTTCGCGACGGCGTTGATCTTACTGCTCGGCAGTCCATGCTCGGCGTCCCACAGAGTGACCGCACGAGTGAGACCTGCCGGCGCGGACGCATCGGCTCGCCCTGGCGTCCCTGCGATCAGGGAAGACCAAATAGCAAATATGAGAATGGGAACAAACAATTGTCTTCGCAAAATGCCTCTCGCTGCGCCGCGTCATTAAAAGTCGTAATGTGACAGCTTAATTGATATTGTGGCGTTCGTGAGAGAATACTGGAGAGGAGAAAGCAGGCGAGCGGAGGATTCAGCCAATCCATCCGAGGGACGGATTGGCTGAGAAGTGCTTGGCGGCGATTAACGCGGCGCGCTCGATGTGATCGTCAGAGCGCTCGGTTCGGACGATCCACCGCTAAACAGCGGGTTCACGACGCGGACGGCCACGGAGCCCGCCATGACGATAGCCCCAGTGGGGATCGTCACGATCAATCGCGTGGAGGAGTACGCCGAGGGAGTATACTGCGCGCCGCCGCTGAATGTGACTCGTGAACTAGACAGGAAGCCCGTTCCCGCAATCGTCATGACAACACCGGACGAGCCGGCCTTGACCGAGCCTGGGGCGAGGCTGGCGATCACCGGCCGCGCAAAGACCGTCAGCGTCGCCGGTTCCGACGCACCGCCGTTCAGCGGCGCATTCACGACACGGACGGCCACGATCCCAGCCGCGCCGATAGCGCCGGCGGGGATCGTCACGATCAAACGCGTGGAGGAGTAAGCCGTGGGAATAACCAGCTCCCCGCCATTCAATGTGACTCGTGAACTAGAGAGGAAGCCCGTTCCCGAGATCGTCATGGAGACGCCTATGGAGCCGGCTGTCACGGTGGCGGGGGTGAGGCTGGCGATCGTAGGCCGCGCCAGAGTGATCGTCAGGTTCTTTGCGTTCGATGGAGCGACCGGACCGGGGTTCACCACTCGAACGTCATAAGAGCCGAGCTGTGGCGCGGGGATCGTAAAGCGGATCTGCGTGGAGGAAACGACGGTCGCCTCATACGACGCCGTGTTATTTAAGGTGACGTGGGCGCCGGCGAGGAAGCCGCTTCCCATCAAAGTCACGAGCAGGTTGGTCTTCGGCAAAGTGGCGGAGCCAGGCGAAACGCTGGCGAGCGTGAGTCCTGGGGTAATCTTCAGTGTAGCGGGAGCCGACGGGCCGCCGTCAATCGCCGAGTTGATTACACGCACCGCGACTTCCCCAGCCGCCTCCGTAACGCTCGTCGGAACCAGCACGACCAGCTGTGTGGGCGACTGGCTGGAAGGAACGACATAGGCCCCGCCGTTGAACGTAATCCGCGATGTCGACAGGAAACCGGTCCCCTTGATCGTCAGCGGCGCATTCAAGCTGCCGGCAGGGAGGCTGCTAGGGCTGAGCTGCGTGATCACAGGCGCAGGGCCCCGCACCTGGAACTCACGCAGGGCGGAGGCGCCGCCGTTTGCGGGGTTCGTAACGCGCAGGAAATAGGACCCCGGCACGGAAGTGACATTGGCCGGCAGCCCCACCGTTAAAGTCGTCGAAGAGACGAATGTGACGGCGCCGGGATACCGATCGTTGACCATCGCTGTGGCGGAAGGCGCGAAGTAGCTGCCCGTCACTGTTACCATGGCTCCCGTGGCGCTTTTCATGACAGGGGCGGGCGCGATCGCGTTCACCACGGGCGGCGCGCGCTGGAAGATCCATTGCTGATACGCGACGCCGGTATCCACCCAATCATGGACGATGGCGCCGTTCGTGACGTTGGGAATCTCCAGTACCCTCCCCGCCCGGTCCTGCGGGCTCAGAGCGAATGTTCCGTTCGCGTTCAGAAGGGCGCGCCAGCGCTGCGCCGAGCCGCCGTTGTCCGAGGACAGCGTGGCCGGGGCAGCCAGCCCTGGGCCGGGAACGTCCAGCACGAGACCGGCGGCGTACGACGGCTGTATCTTGAAAGTCAGTTGGCCCAGATTTGACCAGAGCCATGATTGATTGGACTGGCCGTTCGCATTGGCGATGTCCACCGCCGCGCCGGATGTGGAGGGAACATCCAGGCGCAGACTGGGAGCGCTGTACGGCGTCAGAAGATACGCCGCGTTCGATGGGTTCAGCACCCACTTTTGACCGGCTGAGAAACTATCGGTCGCAACAATCGCTGCGGAGGCGACGCCCAGGTCCAGCGAAAGCCCCGGCGCGCTGACCGGGCGGAGCGTGATGGTTCGATCCGAATTGAGACTGACCGTCCAGCGCTGCGCCGCCCGCCCATCATAAACGCCCAAATCGACGGCCGTCCCCGAGACGCCCGAGCCGGAGACTTCCAGAGCCAAGCCGATTGCGTACGACGGCTGGATCTTATAAACTCTGTCGCCCACGGGTATGACGATCCAGTTCTGGTTCGCCTGGCCGTTCGTGGCCAAAGAATTGACCGCCGTACCGCCCACGGCGCCCGAATCCACGGCGTTCAAACGTGAGACGGCGTCGCCGCTGGGAGTCAGCGTGTATGTGCCGGTGACAAGAGAGGCGCTCACGGCGTCACTGGGCAGACTGGAGGCAATCGCGTTGGCGTAATCCGTGGACGACGGGCCGCACCGCTGTACATCATCGTAGTGCCAAATAAATCCGCCGGCAATGCCGCTATCCTTCCAGCCGGTGATCTTGGCTTGAACTTGCGCTGGGGAGTCACCTGCGGTGCAGTCGAAGTGATGCGCCCAGAGGCCAGGATAGACGGGAACGGAAAACCCAGCTTGCTGGATGGCGTTGACCCAATCGGCGGGGTTGTTGCCGGCGCCGCCATCATAGCACTGGAGGTTAAATCCGGTCACGAGACCTGGAGATTGTCTTTCGACATCCGCCAGGCAGCTGACCCAGAAGTTCGGCGCAAAGTAAGGACAAAAGGTAACTTTCATCCCTAGTTGCCCCATCATGAGGGAAAAAGCGACGATCGTATCATGATCGAAATCGTCTTCAACGTCCAGGTCGATTCCATCGATATATGGAAACGCTTGCTTGAGCGCGCGGAAATTCCGGTAGAGGATACTGGTCGGCCCCGTCCCCTGGGTCCGGATCAATTCCCGGATATGCGCGTAATCCTGAACGCCTCCGGAGCCTACGGAGAAGTAGAGGCTATTGACCGTCGTCGATCCCTGTTTCAGCTGCGAGAGATAACTCGGCCAAGTAGGGTCGGCGGAATAAACGCCATCATGCACCAGTAACGGATCGTTGAAGACCAGATCCCCATTCGGATTGACATGGATACACCAGCAGATGACGCGCGTAAAGCCCGAATGCTTGACGTCGTCGATATTACTCTGAATATTCGGGTTGCCCCCCGGGTAGAACGCTCCATAAACCGCGACGACCGGCTTTGGCGCGGCGTCGGCGCCGAAGCAGGCCAAACTAAATAGGGCGCAGAAAAACGCAAAAAGTGCGATTTTTGCGCAGTGGACAGCGCGTGAAAGTCTCATGAGTTCTGATCTCCAATGACGAACTAATGGTATACAAAACGGCGTGCAGTAAAACCATCCGCTAAAACGACAGGACGGCGCAAACATATTTATGAATGCTCCTTCAGAGTATTCATAATATATTATTTCCAAATACTTGTCAAGCACCAAAATCAGGACCAAATGGAACCATTTTACGCATACCAGGGGCGCCGCCATGAGGCGAGAGCGGAGTTAATTGGCTTCGTTCTTTATCGACCGTGTGCTTTCACGCACGACCAATGTTGCGGGGATTTCCATATGGCTTTGAGGGGCGGAATGGTCTTTCAAGCGCCGGAAAAAAAGTCTGGCCGCCGCGGCGCCGATCTCCTCAAACGGCTGAGCCATCGTGGTGAGGCCCACGCCGCTGGGCAGGGAGCGAACGATGTTGTCGAAACCGATCAGCGATACATCCTCGGGAACGCTGAAGCCCAATTTCTCAAGCTGCTCCGCCACCCGGACTGCGTCTAAGTCGTTGACGCACAGGACCGCCGTCGGGCGCTCCTCAGGCGAAAGTCGAAAGATGGCGTCGAACACGATCCAGCTGTAAGAATCACTGAACGGTGTGCTGATCACCATCTCACCGGCAGTCCGATCGAACGCATCGTACATTGCCGACAAATATCCCTGCAAGCGATCCTGCACCGGATTGATCGATTCACTCTTCGTCACATAAGCGATCCGCCGATGACCTTGATCGATCAGATACTTCGTGGCGTCGTACATCGCCTGGCGATTTTGCAGACCCGCGAAGTCCGCCTCGACACCAACAAGAACCCGGTCAATCAGCACCGTCGGCATCTGCCGAGCCACCTTTTGGATCAGCTCATGATTGTCCTGATATGCGTAGGCGTTGAAAATAATCCCGCCAAACCCCTGGTCCAGCGCATATTGTAAATGCAGCGCTTCCCGTTCAGCGTTTTCCTTACGAGTCCCGATCGAATCGCCGAGATCCAAAAACACGCCGTGGTACCCGCCTTGTCCGAGCGCCTGGTTCAACCCCCAAAAAATCCGCTGCTGCGGTGAACCACTTTCCCCGCCGCCATGCCACATACTCAGTGCAACAAGGCGAGAGGCAGCGAGCTGGGATGATGAGATGGTCCCGGAAACCGCTCCCTGCAAGGGGGGCGCTTTCACAATCGGCCGGCAGTTGGGCTCCCGGGTCAGCAGACCTTCGCTCACCATCTGTACAATCGCCGTTCGTATAATTTTCCGGTGCACCTGAAAATCCTCGGTCAGTTCACGTTCGGACGGAAGCCATTCGCCGGCCGCGTAACGGCCGGACTGAATGCGTTCCCGCAGCGATTCGATCACCCGACACTGGATTGATGATGGATGCAATAGCAATGAGTTGGTCGACATGATTGTTATAGTATAACACAATTCTTCGCAGGATTCTATTATGTGGACAGACATACATTTTTCGGTATTTCACTCTATTTTACTATAAAATAGCGGCGATTATTGAATCTCACGCGGAACTAAAATTGCACATTATGGGCGGATTAGCACAGAAATAAAAGCCGCCACAGTTTGGATTTATGATGGGTTTAATATTTTCAAGAACTCCCATTAATGTATCTGGGACTGCGGGTTAAGATCGACTATTGCCGGGCTTTATTTTGTTCGTCATGCGCCAAAAGCTGTAAATCGGTGGGAGCCGCGATTGATGCTGCCGAATGAAAATTGTCCAGACCGCTTGAATTGGCGCGAAATTAGAACCAAAACAGGCCATTACGGAATCAAAATCTAGAGTTTTGGATCAAACGGCAAAACGCCCCTCCAATCAAAAGCGATTGAAGAGGCGTTCGTGGTGTGGATGTAATGGCTACCGAATTTACTTCGTGCTGAATGTCATCACAGCGCGTCCGCCGCTGTCCAGCGTCATGTTGTCCGTGCCGGCCGCCACTCTCGTTCCCAGGTTCTGCGCGTTCGTGGAAGCATTCGCGTTATTGCCGATCGAGATCTGAGTGGGCCGCAGATATTTCACATGGCCGTCGGTCGCGGCGTAGTTAGCGCCGTCGGTATGACGCGCGGGCCCGCCATATTGCGCCCCGCCGCCGCCCCAGTTCGTGCCGGCGGCGTTCTTTGGCTGACAGCTATCCGTACCAGGCCAGCCATAGCAGCCGTTCATCTGATCGTAGAACCCATTGCTGCTAGCGCTCATGTATCCAGAAGGGGGAGAGCTGGACCCAAAGTTGGCGCCTTCGTCCAGTTTCGTGACATCCGCCACATCGTTACTGACTTCAAAGAGAAGAACCGTGTTTGACGGGCTATTCAGCTCCGCCAGGGAGCGCCCCGGCATATAAACACTGGCGCCAAATGTCGCTAAGTCCGTGTTCATGGCGTAGCTGACAGGAGTGACCGTCTTGCCGCCGGCCACCTTGGAGGCTGTGGAGTCATCCGGGCATTTGTAAACGCCGGTGCTCTTGACGTAAGGATAGATATATCCTCCCCACCCTTGCGCATATCCGTAGAACGACGGGCAGAGGAGCTCATCGTAATACTGCGTGTACTGCATCATTCCTAAGCTCAGTTGCTTCATATTCGATAGACACGCGATCTGGCGGGCCTTTTCGCGAGCCTTAGCGAAGACCGGGAAGAGAATCGCGGCGAGAATAGCGATAATTGCGATAACAACGAGTAGTTCGATCAGCGTAAAGCCGGAGTTTGATTTGCGTAATGACTTCATCTTAGGGCCTTTCCTCATAAATGACGTTTGATTGGTTGAGTGATAATAATTGCCTTTGCACACCCTCATACCAAAGTATATCATAATTGCACGATGGTGTCAATAATTTAGTGCTACCAAATTTAACCCGAAAAAACACCAAAAAGGCTCAGGACGAATTCCCGTCCTGAGCCTTTTTGGTTTATTAGATGTCAAGTCTCATCACATTGTGAACAACTGTGACGCGTTCGGAACTGGGTAGGCTCCTGGTTAAATAGGTCGGGCCGTTTCCCGTACCATTCGACTGTCGCCTCATAGGGCGTCTTGCGGCCA
>NZ_JBDSQY010000311.1:0-6881 GCF_039929585.1 Capsulimonas sp. | reverse complement strand
GGGGGATCGGGAACCTTCTTGTTCCGCTGGCGCGGGAAAAGATCTGAAATCTCGACCAGGAACGTCAGGGTTCGCTGCGGGGCGGTCACGGCTGTTTCCAGCGCCTTGAAGTCCGCATCGCGTCCGGCGGAGTCGGCGAAATTTCGCTGCTCTAGAAATCCACGCCAGCGCGCCTCAGTCCCGGGAGTTACCCAGGTGACAACGCCAGTTTGACGCCGCGTCTCGCCCAGAATGCCTCCGGCGCGATATTGATAGGCGCGGCGCGAAGGAGCGAGGATGTCGATAAAATCTTGCTTGGACTTGCCGATCTCCCGGCCTTTGTCCAGATTGTCCAGCAACTCGCGGTCCGTAGGGATCAGTAAAGGGTGCAGTGTGCGCGGATCGCGAGCCGCGATGTTGACATCGGACGACTGTGTCGTCACTCCGCCGGGCGTCGTCGCCGTCCCTGGAAGGGTGACGGGGGCGGGCTGCAGGGGAGCAGGCGTCGCGTCGACGGGGGTGTTATCACCCAGCTGCGCGTGTGCGCTGTTTCCGCCCAGAAGAACGGCGGTGAGGGCCGCCGCGGCGAGGAAGGAGGCATTCAATCGTGTCATATCTCTATTGTGTGTTTTTCCCATCGCCCTTGTCAAGAAGCAACGGCTCCATCCGTAGTTTTACTGTGTTCGACAAAAGTTTTCTCTCGTTTGTTTCGTCTTTCGCGCACGGCGTCTACCGGCGGCGGCGCCTGATCCGTCAACGCTGCGAGCGCGAGGCCTAGCTCTCGTGTGATTTCCTCAATTGCCTGGCTGCGCGGCAGGGAAGCGAACTTCGACGGATGAATCGGCTCACCGAACTTCACCGTGACAGGATGCTTGCTAAACTGCGGCTTTTTTGCGGCGTAAGGCAGCATCTCATTGGCGTGTTGGATTCCGATCGGGACGATCGGGACGCCGGCGCGCATGGCGAGCATGGCGGCGCCGGGCTGAAGCCGCTGGAGCTTCCCGTCCTGCGCGCAACGTCCCTCGGGGAAGATAATGATCGGCTCCCCGCGCTTCAGGCAATCTTCGGCGCGGCGCAGGGCCGCGCGATCCGCGCTGTCCCGCTTGATGGGGAAGGCGTGGAAGTGATGAAAGAACCAGCCGAAGACAGGCGTCTCGAACAATTCGGATTTGCCGATGAACCAGGCGCGGCGGGGGAGGGTGACAAACATCGTTGGCGGGTCGGCGTCCGTGGTATGGTTCGGGCAGTAAATCAAGCCGCCTGTTTGCGGAACATTGTGCTCGCCGCTGGAGCGAAGGCGCCCGTAAATGCGAATCATTACGCGCAGCACGGTAAAGACGATGGGATAGAACAAAAAGTAAATCATAAGTTAGCTCGTCGTCGCCGCGTTATTTCTCGCGGCGCTGAGTTGAAGATGCCGTTCGATTTCGGCGGCGGCAAGCTCCGGCCGCAGACGGTTGATCACAGCGAGCGCTCCTAGGATACAGACGAAGCAGACGCCGAAGATCATACGCTCGCCGTAATGGTTGATCAGCGCGCCGGTGACGAGCACCGAAACGGGGCCAACGATACTGAGCGCCGTTGTCTGAAGCCCCGTGAAAAATCCGATCTCCTCGCACGGAACGAGCCGCGTGAGCAGGGGGTATGCCGATGCGTTCTGCGCCGCCGTGCCGAGGCCCGCGAAGAACAGCACGATCGCCACGGAGGGGAGGCTGTTTACCCACAGGCCGTTGATGGCTGCGAGGCCGATCATCGCGACTCCAATCGTCATCATGGCCTTCGGGCCGATCTTATCGGAAAGCCAGCCGCAGGGCACTCCGCCGATCGCCGTGGCCACCATCAGGATCAGCACCATATGCAGCGCTTGATCGTCGGTGCAGTGGGTGATGCTCTTGATAAACGGAGTCAGCTGCGGAACGACGGCGCTTGTTCCCGCGCCGTAGCAAAAGTACATGATCAAGAATAGACGAGCCTGCCGCAGTGTCGTGAGCCCTCTTGTCGCCGCCGACATTTCTCCCCAATAACTGAGATGATGGATCGCCGGCTCATCCTGTTCTCCCGTAATTCCACTCGTTGTCGGCGTTTCCCGTGTTGTTGCACAGGTCGCCGCCGTCAGGACGATCATGAGCAGAGCAACCAGCGCAAATCGATAGACGATCGGGATCGGCAGTAAGAGAACGACAACTTGCCCTAGCGCGCCAACGAGAAACCAGATCCCCGAAACACGTCCACGCTGCCGCGCGGGCGTGATGTCGGCCATCAGCGATTGGTAGGGGTCAATGAAGAAGTTGAAGACCAGCGTGGAGAGGAAGATACAGGCGACGATTCCTCCCAGCCGCAGCGGCGCGGGAAGCGCCGCCGCCAGCGGCGTGAGCAGCAGAAAGAGCGCGGACAGCGGCGCGAACAGGATCATGAACGGGCGGCGCCGTCCCCAGCGCGTGCGCAGCCGGTCACTCGCGGAGCCGACCAGGGGCTGAAGAATAGCGCCTTCGAAGGAATGCGTCTCCGCAAGAATCCCCTTCAGCATGGCGTTGTGCGTGTAGCTCCCCAGCCAGAGCGGCAGGATAAAGTTGTTGAACGCATAAAACGCGCCGACGCCGAGGTTCGCCAGACTGTACGCCAAAATTGCCGGCAGGGACAGTGGCGCCGCTTCTCGGGATGAACTCTGATTTTCCAGCGTTGCGCTCATAAATATTTTTCTTGGTCGGCTACAGTATACGATTAAGAAGCGCCGGCGGTTAAAACCGCGCCTACGAAGGCGCCAAAACCCACCTCCGTGGGTTAAAGGCTGTAGATCGCATGTCATGATCTTCGAGTAAAAGCATTTAGTCCACGTAGGTGGACTTTGGCGCTCTCGTAGGCGCGGTTTTAACCGCCGGCGCCTCTTGAAATTGTCGTTATTCGCTCGCCCTGATACCCTCTGGCGTTTAACCCCCGCGCCTCTTCCGGGATCTTCCCGCCGCCACATATTTAAGACTCACGCTCCAGTTTAAGACTCACGCTCCAGCAGGCGTCCGTAGTTCTCGCTGACGACTTTGCGTTTGATCTTCATCGTTGGGGTCAGTTCACCGTTCTCGATGCTGAGCGCCTTTTCCAGCAGTGCGATCCGTTTGATCTTTTCGTAGTCGGCGAGATTGCCGGAGAGCTTGTCGATCTCGGTTTTGATCAATTTGCGAACGGCGGGATCGGCGGCCATTTCGCTGGGGCTCATCTTTTCCTTGCCCTGCTCCTGCGCCCATGTCTTGAGCTTGTCGAAGCTGGGCAGAACGAGCGCGCTGACGCCGCCGGACTTATCGCCGAGCAGGACGATCTCGCTAATGAAGGGGCTTTGCTTCATGAGCGACTCGATCGGCTGAGGGGCGACGTTCTTGCCGTTCGCCAGCACGATAATGTCTTTCTTACGATCCGTGATCTTGACGTAACCCTCGGAGTCGATAACGCCGATATCGCCTGTGTGGAACCAGCCGTCGGCGTCGATGACATCCTTGGTCGCTTCGGGGTTGTTCCAGTAGCCGCGCATGACATTCGGGCCGCGCGTCAGCAGCTCGCCGTCTCCGGCGACTTTGATCGTCGCGCCGAAGCCGGCGATACCGACCGTGCCGATCTTTGCCCGTCCATACGGATTGGTGGCGCAGGCCGCCGTGGTCTCGGTCAGTCCCCAGCCTTCCAGGATCGGGATGCCGATGGCGTTGAAGAAGCCGGCGGTCTTGGCGTTGAGCGGCGCGCCGCCGCTGACAAAGAACTTGAGCTTGCCGCCGAACTTGTCGCGCAGTTTGGAAAGCACGAGCTTCTCGGCGATGGCGTGCTTGATCAGGAGCATCGGCGAAACGGATTGCCCGGCGTTGCGGCGCTCGGCGACGGCGCCACCGACCTCGATCGCCCAGGCGAAGGCTTTTTGCTTGTTTTCGGGCTCCTTGGCGATAGTGTCCGTCACACGCTCATGAATGCTTTCGAAGACGCGCGGCACGCATTGCATGACGGTCGGCTTGGCGAACGCCATGTTGTCAATCAGCTTGAAAATACTGTCGTTGTAGTAGGTATGCGACCCCATGGCAAGCGACAGACTGTAGGTGACGCGCTCGAAGACATGGCAAAGCGGCAGGAACGAGAGAAAAGTGTCATTCGGCGGGGTGACTGGAAACGCATTGATTGCGCCCTCAATTGCCGTGCCCATATTGGCGTGCGTGAGCATCGCGCCCTTCGGATTGCCCGTGGTGCCGGAGGTATAGACGAGGCTCATCAGGTCGTCGAGCTTGACCGAGTCGCGCCGCGCTTCAAAGCTTTCTTCGAGCGTCGCGCGGTCGCCTTCAAGCATCACGGCGTCAAACGAGAGCACGTCGCCCTTGGCCGAGCTTTCCTCCATCGTCACGAAGACCGTGAGGCCGGGACACTGCTCGCGGGAGACGTTCGCCTTTTGCAGCTGCTTGGCGTCGGAGACGATCATCGCCTTGGCGCCGCTGTCGGCGAGAATGTGCGCGACCTGCGCCGGCGGCAGGGTTGAGTAGATGGGAACCGTGACGGCGCCGGACGAAAGGATGGCGATATCGGCGATCGCCCATTCGGTTCGGTTCTCGGAGAGGATCGCGACTCGGTCGCCGCGTTCAACTCCCAGCGCGCGCAGGCCGAGAGAAAAACGGCGGGCGCGCTCCTCCACTTCTTTGTAAGTGAGCGTGACCCAATCTTTGGTTTCCGGCGACTTGGCGGTCAGCGCCGGCCGGTCCGGATATTTGCGCGCGGACTCGGCGAAGTGCGCGGTGACGGTCTTTATTGTACTGGGCATTGCGCTGGTCTCCTCGGCGTGATCGCTGTGTAACGAGACTATTGTACCGCTCGTCCTGACTGGGCGGATGAGGCGAAAGGCCTAATTTTTGTTTGTTCTGGGAAATTTCTCGGCGCCTTATAGGATAGCGCGCGAGAGGGGATTTGTCAAGATTATTCGTGGCCGATGGCGTGCCGGTCTTGACATTCGCATCTCAATTGTGTTAGAATGGTCTTCGCGCATCAAGGAACGGTGTCCGAGTTGGTCGAAGGAGCACGACTGGAAATCGTGTAATGGGGTTAACTCTCATTCGTGGGTTCGAATCCCACCCGTTCCGCCATTTTCCTCTGAATTTCGCAATACTCTTACGGAAGCGGCTTCGGCCGCTAAAGGTACAGTCACCGCGGATGCCAAGCGCAGCCCTCATCGATCAATTGGTGGACGTTGCCGCGCGCCGATTGGGCGGCAACCTCCGACTCCTGGCTCTTTACGGATCCGCCGCCGACAATCCCCTGACGGCGCATGACCTTGACTTTTTTCTGGTCGTCGACGCCGTAGAAAACTGCGTGACATACGCCACGCGCGATTGCCGCGATCTCTACCCCAACGTCCAATTCTTTGTCGTGAACAGTCGCGAGTACGAGATCCTTCCCGCGTTTTACCGATTTCAATTCGCGTTCGCCAAGCAGCTGCGCGGAAACCTGACCCTGCCTGAGCCGAACCGTCGCGATGCGGAAGAGGCGATCCGCCATGGATTTACCGACACGCTGCGCACGATGCGTCAGCAGTTCAAGCGCCGCGAATGGGCCGCCGGAGACGACTGGGCGCGGCAGGTTTGGTGGAACTTAAAGAGCTTCAAATACGCCACATTAGATGTCTGCTGGCTGATACGTAAGGAACGGACGCGCGATGTGAACCGCGCCGCGCTGATCCTGGAAGCCGAAGGAATGAACTCCGCCGCCAAGGCTCTCAGTGAATGGCCGGAGCTGGAGGCCGCAGCCCAGCAACTGCTGACGAACCCAAAGGCCTGGCTGATGCGCTGGGAGCCACTGATCACAGCGGCTTACCTGGAGATCATGCCGCTTTTGACTTCGAAGTAACATTACCAAAATATGAATTTAACCAAACGCAAAGTACGCCAGAAACGGATTTTGACGGACGCCGAGCGGCTGAAGCGCCGCACGCGCCGCCGCGCCGTGGCGTGCGCCATGATGCTCCCCCCGTGCGTCGCCGGCGCTTTTGGCCTGACGATCGGCTACAACATCTGGGCGGGCAACAAGGCTGTCGCGGACACGAGCCAGTTTCACAAGATGGCGCCGCCGACCGCCGCGCAGTCGCTGCTAGTCTTTGCGCCGCATTGCGATGATGAGACCCTGGGCGCGGCTGGCCTGATGCGCCAAACGCTGCTCAACAAGGGCGATGTCCATGTGGCGATCCTCACGAACGGCGACGGTTTTCGGGTCAGCGTCGCGCGCGAGTTCCGCGAGCTGAGCGTGCCGACCAAGGACTTTATCCGGTACGCGTACATCCGCCAAAAGGAAGCGCAGACGGCGCTTGGCGTGCTAGGCGTCCCCAAATCCAATATCCAGTTCTTCGGATATCCCGATCGCGGCTTGATGCCGATGTGGACGACCAACTGGAGCGCGGATGAGCCCTTCACATCCGCGTTCACCCAGGCGGACCACTGTCCCTATGACAATTCGTACACGCCCAAGGCGGCTTACTGCGGCGAATCGCTGCTGAAGGATATCGAATCGCAGATGAACGCGGTCAAGCCGACCGATATTTACGTGACGCATCCGAACGACGACCATCCCGACCACGCCGCCGCCAGTGTCTTTGTCCGCACTGCTTTAGAACAATTGCGCTCGCAGGGCGTCGGCTGGGCGCAGCATGCGCAGCTGCACTACTACCTTGTGCATCGCGGCGACTGGCCTGTCCCGCAGGGTCTGCATGAAGATGTCGGCCTGCCGCCGCCGGCGCAGATGGTTTCGCTGGACACGCACTGGGAGGAATTCCCACTCACCAAGCGCGATACTCAGCGGAAATACGCCGCGATCAAGCGCTATCGGACCCAGACCGAGCTGACCGGCCGTTTCTTATATTCTTTCGTCCGCAAGAACGAGCTCTTTGGAACCCTGAA
>NZ_JBDSQY010000310.1:0-18088 GCF_039929585.1 Capsulimonas sp. | reverse complement strand
AGTATGAGGAGTACGCACTCAAAGGTTGTTATTTACACGATTTCACTATTTAGTTATCAATGTGCACCGCCGCCCCGAACACTGCCTAGTTGAGCATCGTGTCCAGGTTTCCAGAGTAAACCTTCACAAATATGAAGATGAACCCCAGATTTCGAGCAATAAAAAACCACGCTACCCTAAAGATAGGCCTTGCGGTCATAGGTAAGAAAAACTAAACCATTATCCAGATTACTCTGAAGCTTAGTTCTGCTCACCCCCACTCGGTTACCCTTGCAGCGCGGAGGTTTGTTCTTGCTCTTATCGGCTCCAGAAGCTCGTCTTTACTCTCGTAAAGCTCGTCTTCCGGCTGACTGACGAGGGATATTATACACTCGCTTTGCAGCGTTTGTCAACCCCTCTTCAGAAATCTTTTCAAATCAGTTTTTCGAAGTTCATCACCGTTTGCACGGGAGATCATTCGATCGAAGCAGTCTTCGCTTCTCGCCGTCAGCGACTTTGGCTGGGCAGCGAAGAGTAGTATACATTCTCGGGAGGCTGTTTGTCAACCCTTGGAGAAAAGTTTTTTTTTGTATACTAGGAAGGAGCTTCGGGAAGCAGTCTTTGCTTCGTCACCGTCAGCGACTTTGGCTGGGCGGCGAGGAGTAGTATACATTCCTGGAGAGGCCAAAGTCAATAGGTGAAGGAAATATTCTTCAATTATTTTCGTGGCGGCGTTTCACCCATCAATTTCGCGATCTCGCCCATGACTTCCTTGCCGATCAGAGTCAGAACATCTTTGCCGGCTTCGGGATGCGCCTCGATGATCTCCTTAGCGGTGATGGGCTTGCCAACGGTCAAAGTGACCCGATGGCGGCGGATTTTGGACGAGCCTCTGGGCAGGACCATTTCGGTTCCCTCTACGGCGATAGGGATGATCGGCGCGCCGGTCTGCTTGGCGAGCAGCGCAAAGCCTTTTTCGGCGGGAAGCAGGGTTTTACCGTCCTCCGAGCGGGTGCCTTCGGGGAAGATGGTGAGGATACGGCCGGCTTTCAGATGATCGGCGGCGAATCGGAGGGCGGCGCGGTCGGCTTCGCCGCGCTTCACGGGGAAGGCGCCCAGGCCGCGAATGAAGTTTCCAAACTTCTTGCTCGCAAACAACTCTTCCTTGGCCATATAGAACTGCTGGCGAGGAGTGAGCAGGGTGAGGTAGGGTGGGTCGATGTTTGCCCGGTGGTTCGGCGCCAGGATGACCGGGCCGGACGCGGGGATGTTCTCACGACCGATAATCGTCGTGCCGCCCAGCATCGCCGTGACGATCTTGACGACGATACGCGTGAAATAATACAGCCAGCTGAGCTGATCGCCGCCAGGCCTCACCTTCATCGGCGCTCGCTCGCTTTGCTGTGCCACGACAGAATACGCTCGACCACTTCGTCGGCCGTATAAGGATCACTGTCGAGCACATGGGCATCGGAAGCCGCCACCATCGGGCTGACATCCCGGGACGCGTCGCGCTGATCCCGCTCCTCGATCTGCTCCAGCAGCTCCTCGAACGACATCTCCAAACCGCGCTCGGAAAGCTCTGCCCGGCGGCGCTCCGCCCGGCGATGGGAAGTCGCGGTCAGAAAAACTTTGATGTCGGCGTCGGGAAGCACGACCGTTCCAATGTCGCGTCCCTCCATCACCACGCCGCCGAGCGCGCCGAGGCGCTGCTGCAAGGCGACCAAACGATGGCGGACCGCCGGGATGGCGCTGAGAGGGGAAGTCAGGCTGCTGATTTCGGGGGTGCGGATCTCGTCGGTAATCTCGCGGCCATCTACAAAGACGCGTGTGCCGCGTTCGTCCGAGTCGCCCGGCTCCAGATGGATGTCGAGCCGCTCGGCAAGCGCCGAAACCGCTTCAGGATCGTCCGTCGGCGTTCCCCGGTCCAAAGCCGCCCACGCCACCGCCCGGTACATCGCGCCGGTGTCGATATAGGTATAACTGAGGCGCTGCGCGAGGTGGCGCGCGACGGTGCTCTTGCCCGCGCCCGCCGGTCCATCAATGGCGATCGTGAGAAGACGCGGCGGCGCGACGGATTGCGGCGGAGGCGATTGGATCATGAGTCTATTGTAACCGGGCAGGGTGGGGCGTGTCAACGGATAGCCCTCATCTCCTACTGCGTCACAGCAAACCCAATTTCCGCCGCCAGGTTTAGTTTGTTCGTCACTCGGCCGCGCAGCGTGTAACGGCCCGGCGTGAGAGCCGTACCGTCTTGATTCTGCAGCGGGACATCGTAGCTGTAACTCAGGCCCTTTTCGGTCAGCGTTCGCTTAATGATGAACATCGGGAACATACGCCCCTTCGCGTAGTCCCACACGATATTCCCCGAGGCGTCCACGATCTGCCATTCGTACTGCTGGCCGCCGGCCATAAAACTAATGGGCGCGCCGGTGTGGTTGAACACCGACATCACCGCGTGAATATGAGGCTTCGTTACCGGCGAGGCCGGCATGCGATAAGAAGTCTGGTCGATTCCCAGGATCATTCCATAAGAACCACTGGTGGTGACATGCGACTGCGCCGTCGCCGTCTTTCCAGATTCCTGCGAAGAAGTAGTCTTACCTGTGTTCGGATGACCGGCCGTCAGCACCGCGGCGGCCGCCAGAATTGCGATCTGTGCTATTGTACGCATTGCCGTTCCCCCTCTCCGATACTCGCCTTGACGACACACACGAACGAGATGTTCCCGCCAAGACGAGTATAATGAAGAAAATACGAAATTCCCGAAACGACAATGGCCCGGCGGACGACGCCGGGATGAGGCGATATGAGCACTGCCACTCCTCCCATCACCGTCCCCACGCTCGCCCGCAAAAAGAGCAAGGGCGAAAAGATCACCATGCTGACGGCCTACGATTATCCCACCGCGCTCTTAGTAGATCGCGCGGGAATCGATGTCGTCCTTGTCGGCGACTCCCTCGTCATGGAGGAACTCGGCTACGATTCCACCATTCCAGGCACGATGGAGATGATGCTCCATCATATCAAGGCTGTCCGCAAAGGCGTTACGCGCGCCATGGTGCTTGGCGATATGCCCTTTCTCGCATATCAAGTGAACGCCGACGAAGCCGTGCGCAACGCCGGGCGCTTACTACAAGAAGGCGGGGCGAACGCGGTGAAGCTGGAGGGCGGCGAAGCGATCGCGCCGACGATCCGGCGTATCGTAGACGCCGGCATTCCCGTGGTCGGCCACATCGGCTTCACGCCTCAGAGCGTCAACCAGATCGGCCTGCAAAAACAGGGCAAATCCGTGGAAGGCGCCGAGCAGGTCCTGCGCGACGCCCGCGCCGTCCAGGAAGCCGGAGCGTTCGCCGTCGTTCTGGAGCTGATCCCGGAAGAACTCGCCGCCCGCATCACTGCGGAACTGGGTATCATCACCATTGGGATCGGCGCCGGACCGGGCTGCGACGGCCAGGTTCTCGTCACCAGCGATCTGCTCGGCATGCGCCCCGAACGCGCCGCGTTCAAGCACGTCAAGCAGTACGCTCAGATCGGCTCCGAGATTGAGCGGGCCTTAAACGCCTACCGGGAAGATGTGGAAGCGGGGAGATTTCCCTGAGGGATGCAACTTATTCCTCAGCGCCGTGTCATATCCCATGCAGACGACGCCAGCAAGCATAAGGCGTCCCTTTTGTCTCACAGGAGAAACACATGAACGATCAACCGACCGATTTAATCACGTCTGAGGACCGCACCAGCGCCATGCTCGCGTATCTGCTTGGCTTCGTCACAAAATGGATTGCGCCACTGATCATCTATCTGGTGAAGAAGGGGAAGTCTGAGTTCGCCGAGTACCACGCGCTTCAGGCGCTCTTCTTTCAGATCGCGATCATGTGCCTGTACGCAATTACAGCAGCAATATTCGCGCCGTTGATGTCGGTGGTCTTCGTGATCGACATCGTCTTCTGTATCCTGGCCGGACTGGCGGCGAACCGCGGCGAATGGTATGAGATTCCAGTCATCGGCGAGTTTGCGCGCAAGCAGATCAAGCAATAGAGTCCTCTGACCACCGCCCTGTCTTTACTGCACGGCGTTTCTCACATCGAACAGGAGGTGTGAGAAACGCTGTGCGCCTCCTAAAACCGATTATTAAGCTTACTCGCAAAGTATTTTTAATTACAAAATAATTGCACTCTATATATAGTTTGGCATGAAAATTGCATAGCAATTCGTGCGACCAGACATATGACCCAAGGAGACAAATTATGCGTAGCCGTACTCTGCGATCTACTCTCACTGTTCTCACGATCTGCACGGCTGCCGCCGGCGGCGCCCATGCGTCCATTACCATCAGCGGCCCCTCCGCGCCAGTCCCCGCAACGCCGGGCACAGGGCTTCAAGGATTCTACTACGGCAACGGGATTGCCCCAGGCAGTCTGGCGAATGTGCAGGCATACATTAGCTCCCACGCCCCGCTGGCCACGTTCACCGCCACGACAATCAACTACAATCAGAATGATGGCGTCACTCTCACGACGTTCCTCGGCGGCGACGCCGCGAGCTTGAGTAATCCGGGGGTCGGCGCCAACGATCTGACCGGGCAAATTATCGAATTCAAGGGTTTCTACGCCGTGCCGACAGCCGGGTTGCAAACAATAGGGATCGGTTCCGACGACGGTTCGCAAATGTTCATCAATGGGACGGAAGTCGTCAACCTCGACGGCGATCACGCCTTCACGACCGGCTTCCAAACAATCGACTTCACCACTGCCGGTCTCTACCAGATCGACATCCTCTACTTTGAGGACTTCGGCAGCACGGGGATCAGTCTGATCGACGGCGCCGGGAATCCGGTCGACACCAATCTGCTCTATTCCCAAGCCCCAAACGCCGTTCCCGAACCCTCTTCCGTGTTCGCAATCGTCCTCGGCATGTTCGCAATCTCCGCATTGAGCTTGCGGCGCCGTAAGCTCCGATTGCAGTAACTCGCTGTCAGACATCGAAAGATCCGCGCTCGAATGACCGCTCCGCAAAAGCGAAGACGGCCACTCGAGCGCGATTCGCCTTCCCCGTCTCAGGCGCACCGGGTATACTAGCATTTGAACCATGTGACCCAAGGAGCTTGAGACATGCCGAAATTGATACTGGTGCGCCACGGCGAATCGCAGTGGAACCTAGAGAACCGTTTTACCGGGTGGGTCGACGTCCCGCTATCGCCCAAGGGCGAAGAAGAAGCCCGCATCGCCGGCGAGCATATGGCTGACTTGCCCGTCGATAAGGTCTACACCTCTGTCCTCCAGCGCGCGATCAACACCTCGAAGATCGCCCTCGCCGCCGCCGGCAAGAGCGAAGATCTGCCCACCGAGCGCGACGAAGCGCTCAACGAGCGCCACTACGGCGACCTCCAGGGCCTGAACAAAGCCGAGACGGCCGCGCAGTACGGCGACGAACAAGTCAAAATCTGGCGCCGCTCCTACGACGTTCCCCCGCCCGGAGAAAAGGGCGAATCCCTCAAGGACACCGCCGCACGCACGCTGCCTTACTTCGAAGCGCACATCCTCCCCGACCTCAAGGCCGGCGTCAACGTCCTGGTGGTCGCGCACGGCAACTCCCTGCGCTCCATCGTCATGTCCCTGGACAAGCTCACCAAGGAGCAAGTCCTGGAGCTGAACATCCCGACGGGCATTCCGCTGGTCTACGACCTCGACGACGCCGGCAACGTGCTGTCGCACGCGTATCTGTTCGAGCGGTAAGAGAGCGGCCCAATAAGACCCGCGGGTATAAAACCCACGTCTGGGAGGGCTGCGCCCTAACGCCCCGTGCCGGGCCGACAAATTATGGACAATCGACCACAATAATTGTTTGTCCGTCCGGCACGGACGGTTAGCGTTTCGCTCCCAGACCCGGGTTTTATACCCGGGGAAACGATCATAACCCATGCCACAACCCACACTGACGTGTCCCGTCGATAAACAGACTCTTCTCACCGATCACCCTCTCGACAGCGGCCTCATCAGCCAGGCGTGCAGCTCCTGCGGCGGCCAGTGGCTTTCCGCCGAACGTTACTGGAACTGGCGGCATGAGAACCCCGAGAACCTGCCGGAGCGAACGCCGGAGGATTCGGAGACGCCCGCAATTCCCGAAGTGATCAAGGGGAAATTGTGTCCGCAGGACGGCTATATTATGATGCCGTATCGTGTAGGTCATGGGGTAGGGTTCTCGCTGGACCATTGCAGCCACTGCGGCGGGATCTGGCTGGACAACGGCGAGTGGGAAGTGTTGAAGGCGCGCAACCTGCATGACAACATCCATTTCGTCTTTTCAGACGTCTGGCAATCCGAGCTTCGCCGCAAAGAACACGCCGAAGCGGTTGAGCAGATGTGGCTGGATAAGCTCGGAGAAGAAACGCTGGCGGAGGCGCGGCGGATCAAAGGATGGATCGAAGGCCATCCCAAACGGCATGAATTGATCGCCTTTCTCCTGCATTCGGGAGAAAGCGCTTAGAACGGGCTCCTATGGAAACAATCACGGAAATCGCCGCGCTGCGGCAAACCCTGCGGCAGGCAATGCGCGAAGGCAAGACCATCGGTCTCGTGCCGACCATGGGCGCGTTTCATGAGGGACACCTGACGCTGATGCGCCGGGCGAGGGCCGAAAACGACCTCGTCGTCACGACGCTCTTTGTGAACCCCTCCCAGTTCAACGACCCCGAAGATTTTGAAAAGTACCCGCGCGACGATGCGCGCGACGCGGCGCTCGCCGCCGCTGAAGGGGTGGACTATCTCTTTATGCCGGCGCCTAAAGAAATCTATCCCAAGGAGTTTGATACAGTCGTCGTCGTACGCGCGCTCTCAGAACGGCTCGAAGGCGCCTCACGCCCCGGCCATTTCAACGGCGTCTCCACCGTCGTCGCCAAATTGCTCAACATCGCCGGCGCGGACCGCGCTTACTTTGGCGAAAAAGATTGGCAGCAGCTGCAGCTCGTGAAGCGCATGGCCGCCGACTTGGACATCCCCACGGAAATCATCAGCGTTCCCACCGTGCGCGAAGCCGACGGTCTGGCGCTCAGCTCCCGCAACGTCCGTCTCACCCTCGAGCAGCGCAAAGCCGCCACGGTCCTTTCCAGCGCGCTTTCCGACACGCAGGCCATCGCCGACACTGGCGTGCAGGACGCCTACCAGCTCGCCGCGTGGCTGCGGCAGACGATCGAAGTACAGCCCGGCGCCAAGATCGACTACGCCGTGGTGGTGGACCCAGAGACTCTTCAAGAGGTCGACACCATTGAAAACGGCGCCCTCGCCGCCGTCGCCGCCACCTTCGGCAAAGTCCGCTTGATCGACAACCGCCTCCTCATCGCCCCGCTGGGGCCCGGCCTGCGGCGGTAAGGGGCGGCCCTCACCCCCAACCCCTCTCCCAATTCTGAGAGAGGGGAGTTGGATAGATCTATCTTTCCACCCAAATTCACAAATTATTAGCCATTCCTGACATTGCGTTAATTCTTGTTTGCATTTATAATACAAGCGGGAAGCGCGCCAAGCACCCAAATGCAATCCAGGATAAAACCAATGAAGTTCATGATTTCTCTCGCCGCCTTGCTGCTCACAGCGGCGATCCCCGGTTCTGCGGATACTGTGAAGTATGCCGACGGCCGCCCCAGCGCATCATTGCGCATGGACGCCATTGATCAGGGCATCGTGCTGAAGCATGGAGATGGGCCGGGGCAGTGCGACATGCTTGGAGCGCGCGATCTGTGGGTCTACGAGAATCGCGGGACATATTACATGAACTACGACGGGGCCGGCCCGACGGGCTGGCTGGCGAGCCTCGCCACCAGTAAGGATCTGGTGAACTGGACGAAGAAAGGCCCGGTTCTGGATCTGGGTAAACCGGGCGCAGCCGATTCCGCGTCGGCGTCGTACGGCACGACTTACTTCGACGGCAAGACCTGGCACATGTTCTACCTCGGCACCCCGCACACCTCACCGGCGCCCGATCTGATTCCTGCGTTTCCTTACCAGACGATGAAGGCCCAAAGTAAGTCGCCGGCGGGACCGTGGGCCAAACAGCCGGACGTCGTTCCGTTCCAGTGCGTTCCCGGTACGTTCTACAGCGTGACGGCCAGCCCCGGACATATCGTCCGAAAGGGCAAGGAATATCTGATGTTCTTCAGCGCCGCCTCTGATGACGGGCGCGGAACCCATCGCACCATCGGCCTGGCCCGCACCAAAAATCTCAACGGCCCATGGACAGTCGATCCTAAACCGATCGTTTCCCCCGATGAGCAGATCGAAAACACCTCACTCTATTATGAGAAGACCAATCACACCTGGTTCCTGTTCACGAACCATATCGGCTTAGAGGGATTTGAATATACCGACGCTGTTTGGGTGTATTGGACGAAAGACCTGAACCACTGGAACGCGGCGGACAAAGCGGTTGTGCTGGACGGTGAAAATTGCGGCTGGTCCAAGAAATGCATCGGCCTCCCTGGCGTGGTCAAGGCCGGCAATAAACTTGCGGTCCTTTACGACGCGCCCGGCGGCGACAGCAAGAGCCACATGGGACGCGACATCGGCCTCGCATGGCTGAAGCTGCCGCTCTCGCCGCCGAAGTAGAAAGGGCCACTCGGTTCTACCCACCGCCAGCTTCTGGCAGCCCCCCCTCCAGGTGACCCACCCCGGCGCTTCGCGCCACCCCTCCCATGAAGCTGGGAAGGGGTGGAAAGAGATGCTCGGACGAAAGCCGACTGCGAGATCAATTCCTAACTACCATTCCCTGCTTCAAGGGAGGGGGCGGCCGAAGGCCGGGGGTGGGTCACCCGGAGGGGTGGCGCGAAGCGCCGGGGTGGGTCATATGAGGGCCTCCAATCACAACCCAATCCGCCGCCAGGTGCGGATCCATGTCGCGGCGGCGACGAGCGCGATGAGGATTCCCAAAGCGCTGGGAAAGAGGTTGGCGGCGCCAAGAACGACGCCGCCGATACAGATGATGGCGACGAGTGTGACGAGAAGGCCGTTCAGGACGGCGGCGCGACGGATGTTGCGCGCGGCGCTCTGGCCGACGAGGATCGTGAGAAGCGGGAAGCCGATCACGCCGATCAGGGGCCAGGACGAATTCGTCGCGAGCCAGAGCAGCGCGGAGCCGATGGCGCAGAGCAGGCAGAGACCGACCCAGCTGGAGGCGGCAACCTGATTGCGCGTCAGGGCGATGCGGCCGGCCGGGTCGAGACGAAGCAATAGATCGAACAGCGGCTGTGCGGTCCAGGTCAGCACGACGAAGAGAATGTAAAGAATGATCGCCGGCAGCAGCAGGGGGCGCGAATTGGGGGCGGAGTGAGCGACCGCCAGAGCGCCGCACGCCGCCAGCCAGGCTCCCAGGAGAATCCCTAATCGGACGGGGACGCCGAAGCGGTCGATCCACAGAAAATAGCTCAGCACTATGCGGTACAGTCTGTACCGAGCCCGCAGCGCCTCCACCATCCCCTGCCTTGCCGTCGCACTCTCCGGGTTAAGGCGCAGCGCCTCCCGAAAATGCGTCAGCGCCTGCTTTTGATCCTTGCGCTCCAGGCAGATCCAGCCCTGCTGCGCATGACTGGCGGAATTCTCCGGGTCATGGGCGAGCACGGCCTTCAGCGCATCCTCCGCTTCCAGTTTTCTTCCCAAATGATACAGCGCCACTGCGCGGATCTGCGCGCAGGCGGTATGGTCGGCGTCCACGCGCAGCCCCGATTCGGACGCGTCCAGCGCCGACGCCCAGCGCTTGCGGCGAATGTGGATCTGACCAAGGCGCGCATAGAGATCGGGATCGCCCGAACTGAGGCGCAGAGCTTCGCCGATCGCACGCTCAGCTGCGGTGAGCTTGCCCTGCTCCTCCAGAATGCAGGCCAGGACGTAGTGGGGGTAGGGCAGGTCGGGTCCGCAGTGCACGGCCTGGCGTGCGGCGTCGAGGGCTTCCGGGGCGCGCGCCAAAGCAGCCAGCGCCAGGGCGCGGAAGGCGTGCGCAAAGGGATCGCGAGGGTCCGCTGCGAGCGCCTCGCCGATCTCCGCAAGGGCGTTCTCGTTGCGGGACTGCTGCAGAAAGAGCTGGGCGCGGCGCAGATGAGGGTTCATGGAGTCGGCAGGCTCCTACATCATCCGCCGCGCACGCAGATGTTCGAGCAGCTCATCGTAAACGCCGCCTTCGTTCGCAAACAGCGCGTAGTTTTTGGCGGTGTCGAACCAGGGACGGACGCTCCCGCGCACTTCTTTGAGAGCGCGCTTGAAGTCGTCCATACGAATGGGGCGCGCGCTGCCCAGCGCGAGCGAGTCCTCCATCGCCAGCTCGGCCGCGGACTCGCACAGATGCGCGACGTCGGCCCCGGAGAAGTCCTCGGTTTTGCTTGCGATCCAGCCATAGTCCAATCTCTCGGTGGGGCGACTTTGCATACGGGCGCGCAGGATCGCCTCGCGCGCGGCGGCGTCCGGCGGCAGGACGAGAAGGGTTCGGTCGAGGCGGCCCGGGCGGCGCAGCGCGACATCCACATCCCAGGGATGATTGGTCGCCGCCAGCACAAACACGCCGTCGTTGGAGTCCCCTACGCCGTCCATCTCCGCGAGCAGCTGATTGATCACGCCCCGGCCCGCCGAGTCGCGCGTCAGACTGCGCTTGCGGCCGAGCGCGTCGATCTCGTCGAAGAACAGCACGCAGGGCTTGCGCCGCCGAGCCGTTTCGAAGATCTCACGCAGGTTCTTTTCGCTCTGCCCCAGCCACATGTCCACCACATCGGTCAGGCCGACGGTCAAAAACTGCGCGCCAAGCTCTCCGGCGGCGGCGCGGGCGATAAAGGTCTTGCCGCACCCGGGAGGCCCGTAGAGCAGCAGGCCGCCGCGCAGGGACTTGCCGTAAAGCCGCATCATATCGGGGTTGCGCATGGGAGTAAGAAAAGCGATGTTCAAACGACGCTTGACCTCCGCCATCCCGGCCACGTCCTTCAGCGTCGTCTCCGGCTGTTCGGTCTCCCACGCTTCCGGCTCCAGTTCTGCATCCAGCAGATCGTCGGATAACGGAATTTGCAGGGCTTCGCCCTCAATCCATTCGATCGACGGATCGCCGGAAAGGTCATCAATCGGATCGGTGGGGACGTAATCTTCGATCAGGCTCTTTGCGCGGTTCCAGGACAGCGACTCATGGAGACGCCGGTATCCGCTCGCCTTGGACGCATCCCCGCTCATCTCCGCCGCCAGCGCCGCCTTGTCCAGTGCGTCCAGGTGGTCCGGCTGGTTCTCCAGGACGGCTGCGCAGTGCGCCAGCGCATTCTCCGGATATCCGGCTTCCAGCAGCAGCGCCGCCAGATGCAGCCGAAGAGCGGCGTTGTCGGGTTCGTTGTCCACAGCGGTTTGAATAGCGGCGATGATGCTCGGGTCCATGGATCGGTTCCTTGTCTTCTTAAGAGAACTGATGGAGCGCAGCCAGGCGAAAGCGCTCTTGCACGGATTGTACCACTACTTTCCGTCTAGAAAGCGCGTCTTTGGTTTCAGTTCGCTGTCAAAGAGAAGAAACAAACGAAGTAAAGCCTAGTTCCCCGCCAGATCCGCGTACAATATCCCTCGGCCATTGCTGCCCATGTACACGCGGCCATAGATTCTTGGATCGCCGGTGATCGCCTGACCGCTGTAGCCGTATTGGTGAAGGTCGTCGTTGATTCGCACCCAGGTTTGGCCAATGTCGTCCGAGCGAAAGGCGCCCGAAGCGCCTTCGCTGGTCTGCCCCGTCAGATAAAGAGCAGGGTAGTCGCGGCCGGGGGCGGCTTTTCCGAAGCCGATCTTCTGGGCGTCGTGGACCGAGCCTATAGAAACAAAGCTGGCGCCGCCGTCCGTCGAGTGGAAGACGCCACTGTTTCCAGCCGTCACCCAGAGGTCGCCCTTTCGGCCCGGCGCCGCGCGCAGCTGTGTCGCCCATTGAGGCAAAGTCCCGGCAGCCGGCGTGAATGTCGCGCCGCCGTCCGTGCTGACGAAAAGGTGCGCGTCGTTCATTGCATAGAACGTCTCGGAGGCGACTCGATCGGCGATGACTTTGACTTTATTCTTGGGCAAACCAGCAGATACTTTCCAGGACGCGCCCAAATCCCGCGAGTAGGCGGGAGCAGCGCCGTCGGAGGCCCAGAGGAACGTCTTGCCGTCGGCGGACACCGCGACGTCGCCCGATCCCTTCGTTCCGGACGGCTCAGAGGCGAACGGCGTCCAGGTCGCGCCGGTGTCCGTGGAGTACGCCCCGCGCTTGGAGCCGTCGGCGGCCCGCCCCACACGGACGACGATGTTCGGGGCGAGTGCAGCGTAGTCAATACGAGATGTGGTGATGAAGATCGGATTGCTCATCATCCCGGAACTGGGCGAGACAGTCAGGTCATCGTGACGGAAGCCGCCGATATCGCCAAGCCCGCTGAGAAGATGCGGACCGGCGGGTGGGCTGACCAGATCGACAACCGCCGTCTCCTCCAGGCCCGCCGCGCGGACCGACCAGTGGGTGGCGTCCTTGCGGTCGGCGTCGTCGCTCCCCCAGATCGTCGCGCCCGTGCCGTACATCACATGGCCTATGTGGAACGGATCGAGCGCCAGCGCTCCGATCCACCAGCCCAGCGCTGCGCTGGGCCGCCCAAAGGTCAGATAAGGCGTGAGCGACCAATCGCGCTTTGTCTTCGGTCCAAGGTCCGTCCAGTGCGCGCCGCCGTCGGTCGTGCGAAACAGCGTGTCACCGCCGCGCCACCGGTCCATGGTCGAGACCAGAGCGACGCCGGGATGGCGCGCGTCCACGGCCAGTCCCGCATAGCCGAAGCCCGGCGCACCGGCGATGTTCGGCTTCTGCGGCGTAATATCCGTCCAAGCAGCGCTTTTGGTCTCAAGCTTCCAAACGGCGCCGTCGTTCATATCGTTGGGACCGGGCGCGTTTCCGTAGGTCAGATAAAGCGAGCCTGCGGAGTCCATCTCGCCATGATGCGGCAGCAAGCCTTGCGGCTGCCCGGCGACGGCTTGCCAGGTGACCCCGGAGTCGACGCTGCGATACAGGCCGGGACCGTTCTTTTGAGAGACGCCCGCATAGATCGCCGGGGTGGGGCGTCCCGAGCCGCCGCTGGACCGATCAAACACGACAAAAACGATACCGACGCCGTTTGTGCGCCCCGTCACAGGAAAGCTCTCGACCTTCGCCCAGGTCGCGCCATAGTCAAGACTCTTCCAAAGACCGTCATTGCGCGACCCGAAGTATATGACGCCGTTTTTGTGAGGATCGACAGACAAACGCTCGCCAGCGGAGCGCCCGTCTTCATTACCGCCCATCTTGAACGGCATGTCGGTTCGCTTCCAGGTCAGCCCGCCATCGGAAGTGCGCATGATGGCGCCGTTTCCGGACCCGGACTGCGTGTAGGTTCCAAGGGCCAGATAAAGGCGCTTGGCGTCGGTCGGGTCCACGCCGATGCTCTCACATCCTAAAAGATTACCGTCCTTGCCGCCCGCCCAGTCGTTCAGGGGCATCCACTGCTTGGCGGCCTTGTCCCAGCGATACGCGCCGCCAATATCCGTGCGCGCATACGCCAGTCCCTCTTGCATTGGGCTGAACAAAAGAGCGTCCACAAACCCTCCCGCGATGATCGTAACGTTCCGCCATTGATAGGGTTGTGAGGTTTTTTTTACCGGAGTCCCCATATGCGCCGCCGCGATCGTGCGCGGCGCCGTGACTTTGGGCTCGGAGGCGCAGGACGTCACGAGACCACAGAGCAGCATCACCGAGAAAAAATTAATGGAATTCCGTGTGATCATTCTTTTCCTTGCAGTTCTTGCCAACGCAAACATTTCGACGTATTATTTTCCGATCGCCCGCAGCACGAAGCTGCCGGACAGCGGCTTGCCGGGCGTGGCGATGATGTTGTGTTCGGCGACCCAATCGATGCTCAGATCCTTCGGACCAGCCACTTCGCGGCTGGCGAACAAAGTAACCCCATTGCCGCTGGGCGCCGCGCGCGCCGTCAAGGGCGTTTCGCCCGCGAGCAGCTCCAAGCCGGCGCCTGCCCTATCCGTGAGCGTCATCCAATGCAGGCCGCGCTTGGAAGAGTGGAACGAGACATCGCCGGCGCTGGCTTTTCCCGACGGCTCGCCAATATGCCCCGCAGGGTAAACGGTAAAGTAGGAATCGCGCAGCCAGTTCATATGTGAGTAGGAGGCAGGAACGTTCAGTGACAGGCCCGCCTCCCACAGATGTGTCTCGGGCGCAGTCCAATCCAGCGTCCAGGCCACGAAGACTTGAGCGCCGGGACGCACGTCGTACGTTTCGGTGAGTCGGCCTAGTTTCTCGCCGCCCGCGCTTGCCAGAACATCGCCCGCGACCGAAACTCGGACCGATCCGCCGGACTGAGCTTGCGCGGTGACGACCGCCCCGGACAGAATAGGAGCCTGCGCCGCCTTATAGTAGCCTTTCTCCTCTCCTCCCTTGGCTTCGCCGAGATTGAGCGTCGGCCCGGAGATGAGAAGATCACGGCCGGCGACGCGCCAGGATCGCATGGCGCCCGTATTCTTGTCGAATATAATTTCGCTGGACGCATCGCCGATCCGCAGCGAGTCGTTTGTGTTCTGCACCGTCAAAGCTCCACCAGCAGAGCTGAACCCGGCAGGCGGCGCAGCAAGGGCAGTCCCGGCAGCGGGAAGACGAGTAAGGTTGACGGAGACGCCATGGGCGTCCACAAACTCCAGTTTCAGCGCCGTCATGCCGGCAGGCGCCGGGGATGCGGCGGACACCGTAGCGCCGGGGACGCCCGCGATATGGGAAGTCCCAGCTTTCAGAGACGCCTCACCTTTAAGAGCCGTCCAGCGGCACGTCAGCTCTTGAAGGTCCGTGAACGCATAGCGATTGGTCAAAGAAACGTTGCAGCTCCCGCCGGTGGGCGCGGCGGTCTGGCTGTTGATGGCGACCGGGCTGTAAGTCATCTTCACGGCCCACAACTCGGGCTTCGGATTGCGATACGAGTCCACAAGCCCCTTGTTGTTCTCCTGACGCAGATGGTCCTTGCCGAAATAAAAGTCACGCGTCTTGTCGAGGTTCTTGTCGGCAACGCCCTGCCCCTGCCACTCCCAGACAAACGCCCCGAGAATGGTCGGCGCGGGCCAAATCTTGTTCCAGGTCTCGATCATGGTTTCCGCCCAGAGATCCGAGACGCCGGGATCATATTCCACTGCTTCCTTTTGGTAGAACATATGAGGCTGCTCGGTGAACGCGGCCGGGATTTTGGACGCGTCGCCTTTGATATACGCATCCACATCTGCGGGGGGCGGATAGTGACGATCTTCCAGGGCCTGTCCCTTTGGTCCCCACGGGCCGCCCCAGGAAATATACGCCGGGCGAGTCGGCTCAAGCTTTTGAACGAAGTCGATCACCGTCTGTGAATTTTTGCCGACGCCGTTCTCGTTACCCAGGCTCCAGGCCAGCACGCAGGGACGGTTCTTGTCGCGGCCGATCGTGTCGGCCGCGCGAATCAGGAGCGCCGGAGCGAATGCGGGATCGTCGTTCTTTTCATTGATCCAGCAGAACGGGACTTCGTCCAGGATATAGAAACCCTTCTCTTCGCACAGCTCCATAAAACGCGCGGCATGGTTGTAATGCGATGTCCGGATCGCGTTGATGTTCGCGTCCTTCATCATGGATAGGTCCTTCAGCCACTCTTTATCGGTCAGCGCAAAGCCCTTGTCGGCCCAAAAGTCATGGCGGCAGACGCCGGTCGTCTTGATCGGCCTGCCGTTCCAGAGGATCATGTTGTTTTTGATCGTGACCTGCCGGAACCCGAATCGCTGCTGCGCCCGCTCAGCGGTCTTGCCGCCGCTGGTGAGGCTGAGCACCAGATAGTAGAGGTTCGGCTTCTCCGCCGACCAGAGTTTCGGGCTCTTCGCCGGAGCGGTCAGATGGACAGTGGCGGCGCCATCGGATCCCACGCGGCCAGAACCCAGAAGGCGCAGAGACGTTTCCGCTCCATCTGTTCCAACGACATCGCCATGCAGCTCGACTTCTTGACCGGGCTCACCCGCAATCTGGATATCCGCATTCAGTGTCGCATCGCGCCCATTCGCGTCAAGTGGCGTATCGATCGTGATGTCCTGAATGTGGGTCTTGGGAACGGCGATCAGCGACGTCTCGCGGTAAATACCGCCCATACTCTGGAAATCGCCGGTGTCGGCGTCCACCGACGGAGTGCTTTTCGAGACGCGCACTGCAAACAGATTGCGCTTGCCCGGCTCCACCAGTCCTGTCAGATCAACATCGAACGCCGTGTAGCCGCTTTCATGATAACCTGCCTTCTTACAATTGACGAAAATCTCGGCGCCATCCAGCGCGCCGTCGAAACGCCAGACAACACGCCGACCCGCGAACGACTTGGGCACACGAACCCAGCGACGATAAAGGCCAACCGTGTCGTCGACGGAGTTGTATGTCGGAATGGAATAGCCGCTCATCTCCCAATTGGAGGGCACGGCAATCGGATCCCATCTCCGATCGTCGTAGCTCGGCAGCGCAAAATCGTCGATATTGGCTGTGGAATTCTTGTCAACGGGAACGAATTGATTGGCGACGATTTGGCCATGCGTCAGCTGAAAGCGCCACGCTCCCGTCATCGGAAGGCTCCAGGCGTTGTGAGCGCGCAGACGGTCGGGGCGCATCGGCTGGGAGCCGGGCAGCGGGATCGGCAGCGACGCCGGGGCGACGCGGGATGGCTCGGAAAATGCGGCGGACGCCGTTAGCAGTGTCGCCAGCAGACAAACTTTGATGCTCATAAATCCTTTTACCGTAGTTTCGACAAGTGCTGCAAAAGTCGCAAAAACAAAGATGTGATAAACTTGGTTCATCACGACGCGAACCGATTATAACACAGGCGTTTTTTGCCGTCAAGAACGTCAAAAAATTACGGGGCGGGAACTGAGCGCCATTCCCGCCGGTATAATCTTTCGAGACATCGTTCCCGGAGAAATATTATTATGACGGATCAAAATTTGACGCTGGATACGCACGCGCTGGATTCGACGACGGTGGAAGCGCTTCAGCAGGCCATCGCACACCGGCGCAGCTTGGGAGTGGCGCGCCTGAAGCCGGACGCCGTGGATCGGTATTTGATCGAACAGATGCTGGAAGCGGCGAATTGGGCGCCCAGCCACGGCGAGACTGAGCCCTGGCGCTTCACGGTCTTCACGGGCGACAGCCGCATCGCCCTCGGAGAAGCTTTCGCCGAAGCGTACCGCCAGGAGGCCGGCGAAGGATTCCAGGAGGCCACCTTCGAAGCGCAGAAGGGGCGCGCACTGATGTCTCCCGTCTGGATCTCCATCGGCATGCAGCCTGCGGTGAAAGCAGACGGCTCACTGCGCATGGATCTGGACGACGAGCGCGTCGCGGTCGGCTGCGCCGTGCAAAATCTGCATCTGGTCGCCTCGGCGCAGGGACTCGCGGGAATGTGGCTTTCCAAAAACGTCTTCATCCATCCACATGTCGCCGAGCTCGTCGGCCTCACGGCGCCCGCGCAGCTGATGGGCTTCTTCATTGTCGGCTGGCCGAACATCCCCTGGCCGGCGGGCGAGCGCGGCCCGCTCTCCGAAAAGGTCCGCTGGGCGGAATAACAATTGCTTGACAGAGGCTCTCGGCCTATGGCATAATAATCTCCGACACAATAAGTCGGAGATTATTTCCAACCGAAGTCACAGCACAGGAACCCAGCTCTGGAATGTTTGCAGACTTTCCAGAGTTCGGAGCGGGATGTGCGGCGATCTCACCCTCTGCCAGAGGCCTCGCCCCCATTCGCTCCTCCTGTCCCATTTCCGCACATTCACGGCTCAGGAGGCCATGCTATGTCCCGCAACCACACCGCCGTATCCCGGCTTACCCACATTTCCGGACTTGTTCTCGGACTGGGCGCTCTGATCTCGCTCACCCCTCTTCCCGCGCGGGCGCACTTCTTTTGGGCGTCCATTACTCCAGACCCGCAGCCTGTATTCCATCTCACCTTTGGCGAAGACGCCTCAGAACCAATTACGGAAAAGCTGATGGACCACGCCAAGACCGCCCAGGCATGGACCGCCGCCGGCGATCTCAAACTGGAGCCTAAGGACAGTTTCCTCACATCCGC
>NZ_JBDSQY010000309.1:0-7632 GCF_039929585.1 Capsulimonas sp. | reverse complement strand
GAGCGGCGCCGTCGCTAAACTGGTGCAGCACCGTGACTGTGCCATTGGCGGCGCTCTCGCGGCACGGCGCCAGCAGCAAAAGTGCGCTCATTGCGGCGCTGGCGGTGAACAGGGAAAGATGAAGGCGGGAAGTGCGCATGAAAACTCCGTATCAGATAGTAATTATTGATCTATTATACCAACGAGATTTCACCTAAGTAGAAATCGCTTCAGTTCTTGAGAATGTTAAGGCGCTTCAATCTTCGTTGCCTTGCCGTAAATCCCGTTCGGGCCGACCCAGCCATTAATGCCGCCACGGTTATTGCCTATTTGGAACCGGCCTTTGTCGATCGCTTTGATGAGGTGGAGATAGTCGTTTCCATGCACGCGCACGAGAACGATGTCGCCGACTTGGAGGGTGTCGGGGTCGCAGGGTTCGACGGTGACGTGGTCGCCGTCGTTGACTTTGCCGGTCATGGAGTGGCCGCGCGGCTTGATGAGGACGGTTTCGCCTTTACGCAAGGCTTCTTTCGCAAATAGCGCCCAGCTCATGGGTGCGTTTCCTATTTTTCTCCCCGCGCCGCGCGGACGAACGCGGCCATCTTGGCGGGGTCTTTGACGCCGGGCGAGGATTCGACGCCCACGGTGACGTCCACTGCGTATGGCCGCACATTCGCGACCGCCGTCCGAACGGTTTCCGCGGTGAGGCCGCCAGTCAGGTAAATGCGCTTCCCAAACTGCCGTACTTCACGCGCCAACTCCCAGCCGTACGATTCGGGATGCCGGTAACCGGGCGGCGGGGGCGCGTTGACGTTCAACAGATAATTCTGCACCAGACCATTGAACGCGGCGATTGTCCGCAGGTCTTGATCTCGTGTCAGATGGAAGGCTTTGATCTTGCGCCCCATATCCCAGTTCTCACGGATCACTTCGGGCCAGATCGCGTCATCATAATACTGAATCTGATCGAAGCGGGCGAATAAGCCGGATCCGGCCCTCCGCCACTCAGGATGGGTATTGCCGCCGAACACTCCCACGCGCACGATCCGAGACGGCAGCCGCGTTGCGATCTCCAGGTAATCGCCGGGCAGAATCAGCCGCTCGCTATTCTCATCACAGACGAAACCCAGCATGTCCGCGCCCGCGTCCACCGCCGCCTTGGCGTCGGTCCAACTGGTGACGCCGCAGATCTTGATGAGGGGCATGAGTCGTCCCTATTCCCCCACTCGCTTAGGCTCGTCTCCCCCTTTTTCCCAACAAGCTGCTTCGCAGGGTAAAAGGGGTGCTGATAATTGCAGCCTTGCTCGCTCGACAAGTAGCTGTGAAGAGTGAAAAGAGTATTCCGCGTTCTTTAACAAACATCCTCACGGCTCTGTGACAAGTGAATGGAGGACAGTGATCAGCACCCCTTTTACCCTGCGCAGCAGCTTGTTGGGAAAAAGGGGGAAGCGCGCTAAAGCGCCGGGGGAATAGGGCCTAACGCCTACCCGAGCAGCTCTCGCACGGCGCCGCCGATGTCTTCGGCGCGCATGAGAGTTTCGCCGACGAGAATGGCGTGCGCGCCGGCGCTGGTGACGAGGGCGACGTCGGCGGGGGTCTTGAGGCCGCTTTCAGCGACGAGGGTGACGCCGGGGCCGACCATCGACGCGAGGCGCTCGACGATGCCGAGGTCGGTGACGAAGGTGGAGAGGTCGCGGCTGTTGATGCCGATCAGCGGCGCGCCCGCGTTGGTCGCGACTTGCATTTCGGCGGCGTTGTGGACTTCGACCAGCGTCTGAAGGCCGAGGCTGCGGGCGACCGCCGAGTAGTCCTGGATCTGATAGGGCGTCAGAGCGCTGGCGATCAGCAGAATGGCGTCGGCGCCGAGCACGCGGGCTTCGTAGATCTGGTAAGGATCGACGGTGAAGTCCTTGCGCAGTAATGGAAGATCGACAGCTTTGCGGACGGCTTGCAGGAACGTATCGTGGCCCTGGAAGAAGCGCTCGTCGGTGAGCACGGAGAGGCAGTCGGCGCCGCTGGCTTCGTAGGTCTGGGCGATCCGGACGGGATCGAAGTCGGCGCGGATCAATCCGGCGGTCGGCGAAGCCTTCTTGACCTCGGCGATCAGGCCGACCTTGCCCAGGCGCGGCTGGCGCAGGGCGGCGGCGAAGTCGCGTGTGGGCGGCTGGTCGGCGGCGCGGTCGCGGATCTCCGCGAAGGGGATGTCGTGCCGGCGCTGCGCCATCTCCGTCTTCTTGTGCGCCAATATCGTTTGTAAAATCGTACTCTCAGCCATTCGTAAACTCCCGCAATCGTTCGAGGGCGTTGTGCGCGGCGCCGCTATCGATCAGATCGGCGGCGCGTGTGACGCCTTCCGACAGGGATTCTACCACACCGCCCACCATCAGCACACCGGCCGCGTTCAGCAGGACGATCTCGCGGCGTGGCCCGCGATCGCCGCCGCCCAGCACGCCCATCAAGATCCGCGCATTGTCTTCCGGCGTTTCGCTCGCCGCAAGCTCCCCAATCGTGGCGATAGGCAGGCCAAGCTCGGCGTCGGCGTCCAGCACATAGGAGCGTACTTCGCCGTCTTTGAGTTCGCTCACGGCCGTCTTACCCAGTGTCGAAAGCTCGTCCAGCCCATCTAGACCATGCACGAGCAGAGCGCGCCGGCTGCCTAAATTTCTCAGGACGTGAGCCAGTGTTTCGCAGACATCGCCATCGTAGACGCCGATGAGCTGTACGCTGGCGCCGGCCGGATTGGTGAGCGGTCCGAGCATGTTGAAGATCGTGCGGATGCCGATCTCACGGCGTGGTCCGGCGGCGTACTTGAACGAGGGATGCATGGAGGGGGCGAAGAGAAATCCAATTCCTACTTCCTCCACGCAGCGGCCGACATCGTGCGGCGGCAGGTCGAGCTTGACGCCCAACGCTTCCAATACGTCGGCGCTGCCGCACTTGCTGGTCGCGGCGCGGTTGCCGTGTTTCGCCACTACGAGGCGCCCGTCCGCCGCCACCACCAGAGCCGCCGCCGTGGAGATATTGAATGTCTTGAGACTGTCGCCGCCGGTGCCGCAGGTGTCCACAATGATCTTATCGGTTTGGACGGGAACCTGGACGGCGTACTCGCGCATCACGCGCGCAAAGCCCGTGATCTCGCCAATGGATTCACCCTTCGCCCGAAGCGCCACCGCCAGCGCGGCGATCTGCGCAGAGGTCGCGGCGCCTTCCATGATCTGTGTCATCACGGCGGCGGATTCTTCTTCGGTAAGATCCTGGCGGTCGATCAATTTCTGTATCGCATGTTTCATCGTTGTGTTCAGTCCATCTGCTGGCGGGCCAGCCCGCGAATGAGTTCGGCGCGCAGGAACTCGCCCTGGCCTTCCAGCGCCTCGGCGTCAAGGTCCAGTTGGACGCCAATGCTTGGCTCCACGCCCTTGGCGATATCGTCCCGCAGACGCGCGAGAGTTCTGGAGTTCACCGAGGTCTTCAGTGGCGGATCTTTGGGCATGTTCTTGTAGAAGAACGCGGAGATCGGCTCGGCGAGCGTTTCGCGTGCTCCATCCTCGTGCTCCGCGGTCAGAATGAGCTTGCGTGGGTCGAGCCGTACGGGATAGATATCCGCGCGGCCCAGCCGCCAGCGGTAGGAGTTGATGAAGCGGCGCATCACTTCGTCCCCCGTCTCCAGCGCCATTTCGCGCAGCGATTCTACATCCTCCACGTCGGAAACTTCGCGCTCCTGGATGAGCCGCAGGATCGTCCCCTTCCACCACGCCCATTCGCCGAACAGTCCCTGGCCGTCGGTGCCGTCGCTGAGGGAGGGCGGAAAATAGAGAGTGATTTGAACGCCTTGCAGGGTGCAGACAAGCGGGTCCAGGTCGGGGCCGGTGGCGCAGAAGTCCAGCGCAAAGGGCAGTTCGATCCGGATATCGGCGATGAGTTTCAAGGGGCGGGCTCCAGTAAGTACAATTGCGGCTGACAATATTTTACCCTCCCCCGGAGCTGGGAGAGGGTAAAACGCGGAGGAGGAGAGGAAGTTATTTCGCGGGGGACACATCGGCCAGGCCGAGATCGGCGCTCTGGTCGCCGCCCGTTTGGCGGATATGCGCGGAGATGGTGACCGTCGCGCCGGGCGTCAGGAGCGCCAGGGCGGCGGGATCGATCTCGAATGGCTGATACCGGCCATTGGCGCCGCCGTCGATGACGGCGGGAACGCCGTTGACGTAAACCTCAGCGTCGTCGTCGTGCAGCAGCAGGAACTGGAGGTCCTTGAACGGTCCTGCCGGAAGCGTGACCTGGCGGCGCATCCAGATGTCGTCGGTCAGCCAGCTTGTGCCCAGCGTCTTGATACCGGACGTGCCAGATTTGCCGAACGGCGCAACGCCGGTCTGCCAGGACGAATCGTCGAAGTTCGTCATGTTCCAGTCGTCTGACGGTCGGCTCGTCGTGTACTTCCAGCTCTGCGCGGTGTTCTCGGAGGTCGGGATCACGGCAGTGATGACCGGCGGCGGCGGCACATCGGCCCAGCCGCTCGCTTTGAACGTGTCCATTGCGGACCACTTCTTCCAGATCGTCGGATCGGAGATGGCCTTGATGAAGAAGCCGCCGACGACCGGGCGGGCGCGGAACGCTGGGTTTGGAGGAGTGTCGTCGGTGTTATAGGAGTCGACCAGCGGCAGGCGCTGATCCGTCACATAGAGAAAATTGTAGATCGGGTCGGTGATGGTCTCGAAGTCGGCCTGGTTGTCGGCAAGAGTCGCGCTCCAGTATTCCCAGTCGGTCTTGGTCAGCTTGGTGCGCGAGTCCAGCGGCAGACCGTACTGCTTCATCTGCGTCTTGTAGTACTCGACTTCTTTTTTGGCCGTGTCGGCGGGGAAGACGTTCAGGTCGAGAATCTTATCCCAGACCAGGTTGTACTTCTGGCTCCAGCTGTTCGGCTTATCGAACGCCAGACGCGAGTGATCGCCGTCCTTGGCCGCTTCCGTCCAGTGCAGCGCGTCGGCCTTGGCAATGGCCTTGTACTTCTCGGCTCCGGCCATGTCGCCGCGCATCCGGCACAGGTCGCCGTAGGCGGCGATGGCGAGGATCGCTTTGACCGCGAGGTTGGAGTTGTGGGCGAGATGTCCCATGAAGTCGTCGGTGCAGAGCTGATCTTCGGGATCGAGGCCATACTTTTCCAGGTACTGTTCCCACGCGGTGAGAGTCGGCCAGAAGCGCGAGGCAAACTCGGCGTTGCCTTCCTGCTTGGCGATGGCGTGGCAGATCAGGATCATATTGCCCGACTCTTCCACCGGCATCATGTCGCCTTCGTTCGTGGAAGTCTCGCCGCCGCCGTAGACCTGCCCGTTGGCCGCCGGATAGGTTCCCAGGTCATGCGGGGCGAAGGGGAATTTCCATCGGCTGGCGGCGCCGTAGAGCATGGCGGGCGCGGCGACGGCCTTGGCGTAGGTCGGTCCCATGAGCAGGAACTGCGGGGCGGCGGGATAGATGATGTCGACCGTGGCGATGCATCCGTTGCTGCTGTTTTCTTTCGGGAAGATCAGTGGCTGCCCGTTGGGATCGGCGGCGAGGCCTGAGCCGGCGAGGGTTTGTCGATAAGCGAGGGCGGTGACTTGTGCGTACTTGGCGCCGCCGGCCTTGGTCATGTCCGTCATCATCAGATTGTCGAAGGCGACGCAGCGCTTGGCGAGGGAATCGTAATCTTTTTCGGCGGCTTGCAGCAGGTCCGAGGGAGTAGCGCCGTTGTGTCGCCAGTAGGGACGCAGCTTTTGGCGGAAGAAGTTGATCGCGTAAATCTCGTCATAAGCGAGGCTCAGGTGGCGGGAAACCGTGGACCCGCCGACCTTGCCCAGATTGAAGGTGAAGGCCAGAACCGGCTGGTCGTCCGTCACGGGGCGCGGCTGGCGCGAATCGTCCGTCGTGGGGATTACGCCGTCTTTGATGAAGGAAGCCAGGAGGGCGCCGTTGCCGCCGATGGAGGATTTGGACTGCTTGGCGTTCGCGGCCGCGTAGGCGTATCCCCAGTTGACGCGAACATCGTCGCCGACGGGCTGGAGAATCGTCTGCGCTTTGCTTCCGACGCTGAGCGCCGTGAGTGCGCCAAACGTTTCTCGCTTCCAGACGACGGGCGCGCTGGTCTCATTGACGGCGAGGGCCGAGCTGGTGCTGTCGTAGAGCGAAACACTGTGCGAGCCTTTGCGCGACTTCACATCCCAGGTCAGGTAAGTGACGGGACGCGCGAGCACTTCGAGGTCATCGGGCAGGGACGGCGTGGTGAATGTCAGCGTGACGTGGACGGCGTCGTTTTCAAAATCGTAGATGCTGCGGGTCGGCAGGACTTTGAGGGCGACCTGGGGCAGGGCCGGCACGCCGGCTGGGCCAGCGCCCATGAGCCGATAGGTTTTTCCATCGATCCGAATGAGGCTGACGAGCGGGTGATCGCGTCCGGTCCAGTGCTTGGTGGTGCTGTCGTTGAGATTGGTCGTGCGGGACCAGATGCTAAAGTTGGGGTTGATGGCGACCAGCGGCGTCGCCGGCGGCCGGAGGTCCTGCGCTCCCGCACAGACCGGCAGCAGAGCCGAGATTGCGGTAAGCGTAAAGACCGTTGTGGAATACAGAAGCTTCATTTATGGCGTTCCCATCCTGGTGAGAGTTCAGATACTACAATCTTACCACTCACACGGAAAAATGGGAATAGCCGAAATGCACTCTTTTATTTGCAAAAAGCACATCTTGTGTTGAAATGTTTCTAGTTTGTGATGGGGAAAGCTGAGAGATACTGCTTCGTGGAGCACATGCGCCAGAACCATGGGCGGCTCTGACACATGTGCGAATAGAACTGATCGTTATTTCGCGACCTGAACATCGACGAGGCCGATGTCGACGCTCTGGCCGCCAGTAGTCTGGTGGACATGCGCGGAGATTGTCACCGTTGCGCCGGGCGCCAAGAGCGCCAGGGCGGCGGGCTCGATCTCCAGAGGCTGATAGGTCCCGGTGTATCCGCTTTCCGAGGCGGCAAGGACGCCGTTGACGTAGATCTCGATGTCCTCATCATGAACGGCCAGGAACTGGAGGTTCTTGAACGATCCGGCGGGAACCGTGATCTGGCGGCGCATCCAGATGTCGCCGCTGTTCCAGGTCGTTCCCGGATTGCCGTTGATGCCGGGCGTACCTCCCGTACCGAACGGGGCCGCGCCTGTCTTCCAGGACGCGTCGTCGAAGGTTGCTTTGTTCCAGTCGGCGGATGGCTGGCTGGTCGTGAATTTCCAGGTCTGCGCCGCTTTCTCGGAAGTGGGAACGACGGTCGTAATGACCGGCGGTTCTGGGACATCGGCCCAGCCGCTCGCCTTGAACGTATCGGCCGCCGACCATTTCTTCCAGATCGTCGGATCGGAAATCGCCTTGATGAAGAAGCCGCCGACCACCGGACGCGCGCGGAACGCTGGGTTTGGGGGGGTGTCGTCCGTGTTATAAGAGTCGACGAGCGGCAGGCGATGATTCGTCACATTGAGATAGTTGTAAATCGGGTCGGTGATGGTCTCGAAGTCGGCCTGGTTGTCGGCGAGGGTCGCGCTCCAGTATTCCCAGTCGGTCTTGGTCAGCTTGGTGCGCGAGTCCAGCGGCAGACCGTACTGCTTCATCTGGCTCTTATAGTACTCGACTTCTTTCTTCGCC
>NZ_JBDSQY010000308.1:0-30685 GCF_039929585.1 Capsulimonas sp. | reverse complement strand
CCGCCCGAGCCGGAGAAGCCGGACGAGGCTTTGCGGTGGTCGCCGACGAAGTGCGCAAGCTCGCCGAACGCTCCAGCGCCGCGACCCGCGAGATCGGCGCTCTGATCGCCCAGGTGCAGACCCGCACGGGTGAAGCGGTGAAGGCCATGGAGACGGGCACGCAGGAAGCGTCCAAGGGCACAGCATTGGCCGAAGAAGCCGGCGCGGCGCTGCTTCAAATCCAGTCGGTAGTCAAAGCGGTGACGGAGCGGGTGATGGGGATCAGCGCGGCGGCGGAGCAGATGAGCTCTTCCGCGGACGATGTCTCCAACTCGATCAACGACATCGCGGCGGTGGTGGAGCAGAGTTCTGCTGCGGCGGAAGAGATGAGCGCGTCGGCGGAGGAAGTCTCGGCGTCCATCCAGACCGTCACGGACACGGCGGCGATGCAAACAGCGAGCGTGGAAGAACTGGTGGCGAGCGCCGAGGAGCTTTCCAGCATCGCGCAAACATTGGAGGAAGCCATCTCGCAGTTCCGCGTCAGCAAGAGCGACGCCTACGCAGATAACGGCAAACCTACACTCGTGCTCACACGAGCCGCCTAACCCGCACGCTTTGATCGTTATTACGTGTCCCAGGGAGAGCCTCACGGCTCTCCCTTTTTCCTTGCGTAGCGTCCAAATGTGATAAATGTGATAAATTTTGTTTTAATTACCGTTTACATGGTAATATATAATCAAATTATCGATATTTAGCACTTGTCACACGGGCGTTACGAAAGGGAACATAACAATGGCGCATACTCTCTTGTGCGAACTGGCGGCGTTCGCGCTTTACTTCGTCTACGGGAGCTACTTTGAGTGGTTCTTCCATCGGTATCTCTTCCACTCGCCGAAGTACATTTACCGCACGTTCCGCGAGCACACGCTGGTCCATCACCAGATTTACAAGGGCGACGATACGTACCATACCCACGACGAACACCCCGACAAAGTCCCGATGGATTGGTGGGCGCTGCCGGCGATGGTAGGCTTCCATTTGCCGCTTTTTCTCTTGGTGCAGCACTTTACGGGCGTCCCCAGCCTCTGGGGCGGCGTTGCGGCGATCTCCATCTACTATACGCTGTACGAGACGTTCCACTGGGCCATGCATGTGCCAAAGGCGTCGGCCTTTCTAAGCCGTTTCCGATACTATCGTTTTCTGGACGCGCATCACCGGGTCCACCACAAGCACATGCTCAGCAACCTCAACGTGCTGTTCCCGCTGGCGGACCTGACGCTCGGCACTTTGCGCCGCGCCGATGGTCAGCGGATCGTCCTATTCCCGAATTTACGTCGTAAAAAAATAATTTCGTCTCAGAACATAAAAAGTGTCAAAAAACCCGTCCACACGGTAAAATCTCCGTAAGGGGATACACGGGTATGCAGGAAGCCTTTTCTCGGCTCAAACGAGTGCTGGACAGCCAGGGATTGAACACGGCCGAGCTGGTGCGCCGCGTGGCGGAGCAGGGCGACCGGATCAACGCCAAGAGCATCTACCGGCTGGCGGACCCCGAGGAGCCGCTGGAGAAAGTGGACATGCGCGTCATCGGCGCGGTCTGCCAGGCGCTTGAGATCGGCATCGCGGATATCCTCACCTTCGACGAGCCGACGATCGTCGAAGACCTGGGCGCCGCGAAGCAGGCGCGCATGGACGCCTTGATGACGCGTCACGGCGCGCGGTCCGGCCCCGGCCTGACCGCCGTCGAGATGACGGAGCTTGAGAAGCTCGTCGGCGAAGCCGAAGCGATTGCGCTCGGCAACGCCCGCCGCCTCGCCGCCCGCCGCCGACGCCTGCTGCGCGCTCCGCGCCGCACGGCGCCGGCGAATGCCCCCCCAACAGGCGCCGATTGAGGGTTCATCCCGCTCGGCGCCCTTTTCACTCACACATCAACGCACCATTACCCACCGTTCTCAGACGAAACGCCTTAGGAGGGCGTCTCAAATGCGGTCCTCATTCTCGCCCCATGTGTTGTCCCGGCGTCACTACTTCAGCGCCGGAGCCGTGCTCTTTACCGTTTGCCTCGCCATAACAGTGAGAACAGCGCCAGTGGAGGCCGCCGGCGCCCCGGCTTCCCTCTCCACCCCTCTTCAAGTCGCGAATGCGCTGGACAAAATCGTACAGCCACGATTCCAAGTCGACGCCGGTCAGTTTGGCGAGGACCGCATTATTTCCGAGCTTGACGGCCATCCGCGCATTGACGAGATCGACGCGGAAACCAAATCGGAGCGCCGTCGCTTCCGCTCCCTGCGCGCCGCCGGACGCTCCTATGTCATCGGCATGATCCATATCGCCCACAAGCCCGGCTCCCACATCCACACACACGACCACGGCCCGATGGACAAAGACTTCGTTCCCTCCGCAGATTCGCTCGTCTCCGTCAACTCAACCGAAAAACGCGCTGAGAAATCCTATGATTGGGCGACCACGCACCTCACCAAAGTCGTGACGCCCTATCTCGCAGCCGTAAAGCGCGGCCGCCCAGCGAATGTCGAATACGGCGGCTGGCTTGTCGCTCTGCGCCCCGTCCGCGCCGAGCACGACACCTGCATCACCTGCCACGTCGGGGCCCATCGCGGCGACACTCTTGGTGTCATGACTTACGCGATCAACAAGACCAAAAGCGACCGCCCCATCACTGCAGTCTGGGCCGGCGGCTCGTAAAACCACCGCAACAAAATACGCCGAGATGGGTCAAAGAAATTGACCGTCCGCCGACAATGAGGTCGACGGACGGTCAAATTTTCGTTTTGGAGATGAACGAACCATGAAAGACACATGTCCGGAATGCGGCGGCAGGAATATCCATGTCGCCTCCGTGGTCGCCAATGAAGATTGGCAGGAATTCCTTCCGAACGTGGGAGGAATGTTCAACCGACCGAACCTCGAAGCAAATATCTGCGCGGATTGCGGTCTGTATCGCTTATTCGTTCCCATGCAGCATCTGAACGACATAAAGAACAACTATCCTCAACTGGGATCACCGTCATAAGACGGCGTGAACGCATTGACTTCACGAACACGGCGCCGTACAATGACATGGATCCTACCCCTCTTCTTCCGGAGGCCGACTGATGACGCCACGCACAATTACCGAAACACCTGAAGCCAATGCCCCAGCGCCCCACCGATGGACGCGTGAAGACTACTACCGTCTTGGCGACTTAGGTTTCTTTCCGCCTGACGTACGCGTGGAATTGATCGATGGAGAAATCATCGAGACCATGAGCCCCCAGAAAACCCCGCACACTGTCACGCTGCATGCTGTTGTTCACGCGCTTCGTGCGGCTTTTGGCGGCGACACATATATTCGTGAACAATCTCCCATGACACTTGCTGATACATCGGAACCGGAACCGGATATTCTCGTAGCACAAGGCACCTTTCACGATTATAAAGACCGTCATCCCGGCCCAGCAGAGACCCACTTGCTGGTTGAAGTCTCTGATAGTACGCTGGCCTATGACCGTACTCGAAAAGCGGCGCTCTACGCCGCCGCCAGCGTTACTGAATATTGGATCGCAGACGTTTCGGCGAGAACGCTGGAAGTTCGAAGATTGCCGCAGTCGGGAGCGTATCAAGAGACAGAAATTTATGATGCGACACAAACAGTCACGCCATTAGCGGCTCCCGCCGCCTCAATCCTCGTTGGCGACTTATTTCCCTGATCATTCCACAATCGTCACACGCCGTATCCAGAAAGATTGCTTGTGATAGACGCTTGTCTCTAAGGACCGATGCGTGGCAGCCTATCATAAATATATTACGGACAACCCATACCGTCTTCTTGGAATATCGTCCGCAAGTTCGCCTCGACTTCTTCGCCAAAAATCTATTGCAGCAGACCAAGCCATCAAAGTAGGTTTGCCTATTCCTGTCGGATTAGCGTCTATATTTGGTGAAGACGAGCGGCTAAACTGCGTCGATATCGTTAAGACCCTCACCATCGACATCACCACACGTACGTTATACCGACAACTATGGCCTTACTCGGTCCCTGAAAATGAGGCGGCGCCAGGCAGCTTAGACGATCTGGAAAGTATTGCTTTACAGTATTCGAATGCGCCTAGCTTTCACACATCCCAACTCATTTTTTTGCATTCGTACTTCTCGTTTCTCATTTCCGCAGATCCGCTGCCGCTTTCCAAAGGACTTAAGTATTGGGCGACGCTCTATCAAGATGCAGCGCACAAAGAATATCTGAGAGAGCTACTCATCGCTGAAGGCGAAAATGGCGCTGACGCACAAAATGCGGTTGTAGACGCCCAAAATAATCTCACGAAGCAGCTTCTCAAACAGTCCACCAAAATCGCCCTTGATACTCTTCGGCAAGGTCAGGATTCCATATTCCAAGCATTGATTCAGGCGATTTACACGAATGACTTAGAACAGGAAATCGTGAACCGGACACTCACGGAGACATTGGTGTCCGTTGGAGAACGAGACAGGGCGGCAATCCAGGGCCGGATTGAGCGGACGCGCGAGGCGCTGTGCGAACAAAGATGGACACCGGAGTGGGCGGCATTTGACCCCGATGAAATCCGAGAGCTCAAAGCACTCTCGGAAGCTCTTGCAGGCCGCCATCCAAGTGCTGTCATTTGGCGTAAAACGGTCGTCGAACGCATTGATCAAATTGCGACAGCCATGAATCAGTACGCCGTCGATCTTTTTGACGAATCGGGAGACGCTGAGGGATCAATGACCATTCTCAGTCAAGCGCAAGCCCTGTCAACCAGCGCAAAATTGAGAAGCGAAATCGCCCTTAATCTCGATATTATCAAAAGAGCCGTTCACGTCGACACGACGCCGCAGCACCCTAAACCTCAACCGGCCTCTCCTGAGAACCCTAAGAAGTGGCGAAAGAGTAAGTCTCCGAAACAACGCACGAATCGACTAAATCCCGTGGACAGGATTCCTGTTCGATTCACACTAATCGGCTGCGGCTCCAAACTCCGTCAAGAAGGGCCATATGAAGTCCGTCCAGCTTGGCGCTACGCAACACTTTATATCACTCTCTTATTTATCCCTGTGATGCCCATTCAGCGCTATGTCATCTCCGATATGTCACCCAGCGGATGTGTGTTCCAAGGGTACGCACCGTTTAGCCCCTGGCATAAGCTCCATCTGACATTCGGACTAGCCCTGCTGCTTTGGGGAATAATTGCGGTTGGTCAAGCATCGAACTCCGCCGCCTCAATCCCTGGCAACTTATCCCCTTAATCATCCAAACTGCTTGTCTCCCATATGAGCCAGGAGTATCCCGCCTCGGCCATCGCTGTCTTGATGTCGATTCCTTGGTACGCGGCGCTCAGGACAATATCCGCCATGGGAGGCGTGATCGTACACCCTTCAAAGCGCCGTTCTTCAGGGTAGAGCAGTTCCGTCCAAATAGCTCCTTGCTCATACATAAACTGAAGCACGACGCCACCGCCCAATTCAACCCCGAGAAAGCTGCTCTCCCCGCTGAGAGAGTGTAAGATCCTGCTTGCGACGCGGTGATCCATCTCCACCGGATGAGCAGCCTCCACGGATTTCCTCGGACTATTCAGGCAATAGTAAGCCTTCAATTCATTTCCTCTTCAAATTGTCGCAAGAACGCGGATCATTCCACCACTTCCACGCGCTGTATCCGGGTGTCGGTAAAGATATCGAACTCGTCCCGGCTGCGCGTCGAGAACTCGGACACCACCGCGCCGTCGTCGCCGCCTTGGAACCAGTGCTTCGTATCCGGCATGATCGTATACTGCTCCCCCGGCCCCAGCACGACCTCATGCATCACGGTATACACATCCTCCGAACCTTGCGGCAGCCGCGCCTGCATCTCGCCGCTCGCCTCACCTTCCACGTAGAGATAGACAGTTCCCCACCGGCAGCGAAACGTCTCTTCCTTGCCCAAATCACCGTCGATCGGCGGGTGGCGGTGCTCGGGGCAGATCTGGCGCGGGAACAGAACTAACTCTTTGGCGCAAACACGCTCCGTGTTGATGTAGGTGATGAGCTGGAGACCGGACGTGTCCAAATTGCCAAGCGCAAAGTCCACGACTTCGATGTGTGCGATCTCTTCGGGCGTCAGGACAATGCCGGCGCGCTCGAGGTATGCGTGAGTTCTACTTTGTACGGAGATAAGATACTCTTCTGAAATCATGTAAACCTCTCTTGATCGAGCAATGCGATAATTTCGGTCACCCCATCTGGATGGATAGAACGTAAGGCAATACGTTTCGCCAGGTCAATGGCAGTCTCGCCCGAAGTGTTTCGTCGGTGGATCGCCCCATAAGCGTTAACTAGTCTCGCAGCTTCTATTCTCTCATCAACGATAGACATGTTCAGTTCGACCCCTTGCTCAATCATTCGCACAACTTCGGCGACGTCTTTTGCAACAATTGTGTCGAATATAGATTTGCTGGGGAAGGGGGCAGACGGATCGGTTGATGTTAATTTCATGTCTGGAACATGGCGTTCAGGTAAACGGGCTTGATCGTTCCCAAATCGATGCGCGGTTGTGGATACTCACATCCGATGCTGCTTACGATAGTCGCGCGGGGAACTATTGAACTCCTGACGGAACGCTTCGTTAAACCGGCTGAGCGACCCAAAACCCGCTTCGAGAGCAATATTCAGGATGTTCTGGTTGGTGGTCGCCAGAAGGCGCTGCGCATGAGAGAGTCGGTACTGCGTCAATGTCGCTGTCATTGTTGAGGCAAAGGTAGCCTTGTAAAGCGACATCGCATAATTGGGGTGGAGCCCCACGGCATCGCCGATCTCGCGCACCGTGATCGGACGAAGGTAATTCTTGGCAATATAGGCTGCGATCTCCTCCGCTTTGCTCAGGATTGTGACGTTCAAGGCCGGCCGGGCGGGTGAGGCTAAGGCTTCTCTATCGATTTCGAGCGCTAGGCGCAGAAGCCTCGCCTGCATTTCCAGCAGAACGAGCTGGCGCCACTCGGGCTCTTGCCGCTCAAGACTGTGCCTCCAGCGCTGGAGCAGTGCAATATCTCCCTTGTCATCCTCGCTGTCTCCGGACATCACAAGACCATGCAAAACGGAGTCGGCCAGGACCCGCGGCATATTCCACTGCAAAAACAAGGCTAACGGAATCGTTACAACATAATAGGGACTGGCCCCATCGATATCAATGATCTGATGCGGCACTGCCGCCCAAAACACGCTGATCTGACCGGCCCGCACCGTAACCCTTTCACCGCCAAAGAGATAAGTCAATCTCCCGCTCTCCAGCAGATTAATTTCAATTTCATTGTGGCGATCTGGGCGAGGCATTACCGATGCGATCCATCGCTCCACCGTCAGACCATAGGGAGAAAAATCAGAGCGTGATGGGTCGAACTGTTCCATATCCTGTCTCCCGACCTTATTATACCGTGAGTATTTACTAATATCTTGGTGGATTCATTGGACTGGCATATGTATAATGAACAAAATCAATTAATGAGCAGAAGACACAAAATGAACAGTACTCTTATTGCAGCTCTCGCAATGATTTTCGTAGTCATTGCGCTTCCTACATACGCCGCCGAGCAATGGGGCGTTGAGGAAATTGTTCTCCATGGCCCTGAAGGAGGCAATCCCTATCTGGATGTTAAGTTAGAAGCGCGTTTCCAGCAAGGCAGCCATGTCGTTAAAGTTCCCGGCTTCTGGGATGGCGATGGCGTATATCGAATCCGTTTCAGTCCGCCGACTCCGGGCACATGGCGTTACGAGACGGAAAGCTCCACTCGCGACCTCAACGGCAAGACCGGCGCGTTTAAGGTCACCCGTCCCACTCACGGCAACCATGGACCGGTGCAGGTATCCGACACATATTATTTCCGTTACGCCGACGGCGCGCCTTACCACGAATTCGGCACGACATGCTATGCGTGGACGCATCAAACGCCGGAACTGCAGAAACAGACGCTCAAGACGCTCGCGACTGCTCCGTTCAACAAGATCCGGTTCTGCGTCTTTCCCAAGTCGTACGCTTACAACCAAAATGAGCCGGAGTTCTTCGCATTCAAGAAGGGCGCGGACGGCAAATTCGACTTCAGCCTGCCTGACCCGACCTTCTGGCGTCACTTCGAGCAGCGCATCCTCGACCTACAGCGGCTGGGCATCCAGGCAGATCTCATTCTTTGGCATCCCTACGACCGATGGGGATTCTCGAATATGGGCAAAGAGGCGGATGACCGCTACCTGCGCTATTGCATCGCACGGCTTTCCGCCTACAGGAACGTGTGGTGGTCGTTGGCGAACGAGTACGACTTCATGGGCTCCAAGCATATGGACGATTGGGAACGTTTCTTCTCAATTCTACAGAAGGAAGACCCTAGCCAACGCTTGCGCAGCATTCACAACGGCGCAAAATTGTACGATTATGGCCAGCTCCCGATCACTCATGCGGGCATCCAGACCTCCGATATGAACGGGGGCGTGCGCTTTCGCGCCCAGTTCCATAAGCCGGTCATCTATGACGAGTGCATGTACGAAGGCAACATTCCGGAGGGATGGGGCACGCTGACGCCCAAATTGATGACTCAGCGTTTTTGGCTCGGAACCATGAGCGGCTGCTACGTCGGGCATGGTGAAACTTACCTGGATCCGCAGGATATCCTCTGGTGGTCCAAGGGCGGCGTGCTTCATGGACAAAGCCCAAAACGCATCCAGTGGCTCAAGGATTTCCTGACCAAAGCGCCTCCTTTTTACAAGCTCCAGCCGCTTGGCGACGATCAGGGACATTTCATTCTTGGAGACCCCGGTCGCTACTATTTGCTCTACTGCTTCAATGGACACTCTGAGTCTATCCATCTGGAAGGCAACACTCCCTACAAGGTAGACATCATCGACCCATGGGAAATGACACTGCGGCCAGCGGGCACAGCGCAGCCAGGCGAGTTCACGACCACTCCGGAAACAAACGACGTCGTCTATCGCTTTATGATTCCAGACAAAGCACGGAGCCCTAAGCCTACAGCAAAGTGACGAGCAGGGACGCAGCGAGAATGAAGCTCGTCGATCGGCCTTCCCGAACAACCCAATCGTTAGAGAGACCATGTAGCGCTAGCGCGCCAAAGCTCAAAGCGATTTCGCCCCTGGCGCAAGCATGCGCCAGGGGCGAAACCCTTTTGAGCTGTCGAAAATGTTACTAACTGAGATTATGCACAATGCGCACGACGCGTTATTAGCCTCTTCGTATGAGTTCATAAGCAATTTCTTCGTGTCCGTTGTCTGACGCCGCTTGCAGAGCAGAAGCAATATCCAGCTGTACATTCATATGTTCTGCATGTCCCAGCAATAAACCCACCATATCAATATCGCCTTTGTCGGCGGCCATCTGCAAAGCAGAATACCCAAGTATCGTATTAGCCATTACGTCGGCTCCATGAAACAGCAAGAGCCCTGCGATCGATGTACGCCGTAACATGATCGCATACACGAGCGGAGGCCAGCCATCCGGTGTCGCCGCATTGACATTGGCGCCGTGTTCGATAAGCATCTGAACGGTCGATTTATGTCCGTTGTCGATGGCGGTCAGCAAAGCAGTCCGGTTGTGCTCTCCCAGCAAATCTGGGGCAACGCCAGCGTTGAGCAATTGTTCCATCCGATCTGTGTCTCCGCTTGCCGCAGAGCTAAACAGAGGAACTGTTTCCGACAGCCATTGGCCGAGGCGCTTCGCGGATCGAGATTAGGCGGCAAGCGTATCTTCAAACTTTACACATTGAGTCATCAGCGTATCCGCCGCTTCAATGTGTTTGCACTCAATCGCAATATCAAGAACAGTCTGTCGCTTTTTTGTCTTTAATCTGGGATTGGCGCCGCGACTGAGCAGCAGCGCGATAATCTCGACATTGTTGGCCTGAATGGCGTGATGTAAGGCCGCCCAGCCCTTGTTGTCCTGGGTATCGATTTGCGTGGAGTGGTCGAGGAGAAGGGAGACAAAGTCGCCATACCCGTACATCGCCGCGAACATGAGCGCCGTCGTTCCATCTTTGGCTTGAAGATTGATGTCAGCGCCATGCTGCAATAGAACCGTAACAGCATCATTGGCGCCTTCCGCCACAGCCATCATTAACGGCGTCAGACTATTACCTCTGGCATTGATATCCTTGCCGAACGCCAAAAATTGGCGGAGTGTATCAGTATCATTGTTCTCTGCTGCTTTGTGGATATCCATCGATAAAATGTCACTACGAGACTGAAATTTGACGCCAGTATTCTAGTTTCTCAGAATCCGGGACACGATAGTTTTCCGGAAGATCAGGGTGGCTCCGCCCTATCGTTATTCCACTATCTGCCGGTTGAATCCTCAGCTTCACTGGCTGTACTGGAACGTATTGCGGAAGCAGCTCATTCGCATTGATCGTCGGAATCAATGATGTAGGCCAAATCCAATAATACGTTTCACCCTTGATGCACTCGTAATACCCTGCCGCCATGATGGCCCAGCCAAGCAGAAGCTCATTGGGGTTATCGGAGAACACAGTCTCTACCAATGCGCAAAACAAGTCCTCACGGATGACATATATATCCTCATCATGATCATAGTAGATAACCTTCTCTGGAACTTCGCCTTAGGTAAGCCGGCCAAAAATATCCTCACAATGTGCGACGGCAATCCAATTCGTCATCGATGCGAAGGAATGAGCGCGCCCATTGCTTCTGTCACCAAAATAATCGTTGCCTCTCTGGCTTCTAAATCCAATACCCATGTTACTCTTTCCTGACCGGGAGAAACCGTTCGCAAAACGGAGACGGTACGGCGACGGGCTCCCCGGTTTGCGTCAGCTTTCCCGTCTTCAAATCGATATGAAAGACCACGGCGTTGTTGCTATCGTGATTGCTCACCAGAAGCCAGTGGCCGGTGGGGTCGAGTTCGCAGTTGCGGGGGTACTTGCCCTGGGTGGGGATGTGCTGAATGGGCGTGAGCTTTCCCGTTTTCGCCTGCACGGAGAAGACGGCGACGCTGTTGTCTCCGCGATTGGTGGCGTAGAGAAACTTGCCGTTGGGGTGTATGTGAATCTCGGCGGCGTAGCTGGTTCCCTGAAACCCGGCGGGAAGGGTGGAGACGGTTTCGTGCTGGGTCAGGACGCCGTGCTTTGCATCCCAGCCGTAACGGATGATGCTGTTGCCCATTTCGGTGATCAGATAGATATTGTGGCCGTTCGGATGAAACACGAAATGGCGCGGGCCGGCTCCGGGAGTTACGGCGGCGTAGGGCGGATCGTTCGGCGTCAGGGCGCCGGTTTTGGCGTCGAAGCGATCAACAAAGAGTTTGTCGGCGCCGAGGTCGGCGGACAGGACGTACTTGTTGGTGGGATCGACATGGATGGAATGCGCGTGTGGGCCTTCTTGCCGTTGTGGGTTGACGCTGCTTCCCGTGTGCTGCGCAAACGCCGTGCGCTCGCCGATGCTTCCGTCGGCTTTGAGGGGGAACACGGCGACGCTTCCCGGGCCGTAGTTGGCGACCATCAGATTGCGGCCCTTGGCGTCGAGGCTGATATAACAAGGTTCGACGCCGCCGCTGGGCTGCTGGTTCAGAAGGGTGAGCTTTGCCGTCGCGGGATCGATGGTGTAGGCGCTCACCGAACTGCCGGGGTCCGAGTTGCAGGTGTACAAACGCTTTCCGTTAGGACTGATCACGAAATAGGACGGCGCGACGGACTCTTGGAGAAACGTGGGGACGGTCAGCTTGCCGGTCTCGGTGTTGAAACGCGCCAGGGAAAAGCCGATGCCTGGCCCTGCGCTGTGTGAGCCGAAATACACGAAGAGATCCGCGGACGCCGCCGGGGTGATGGAAGTAGTCATGATGGTGAGGAGGAAGATGCACAGGAGCAGGAAACGGTGAAGGACGGCGTGCGGCATTGGGAGCGCCTCTTAAGGGTTGCTAAAAAACAAAAACGGGCGCAGCCGATTGGCCGCGCCCGTTTTTGATGGAAGAAAGGCTTACAGGCCCTTTTCGTTCAGGAAGCTGATCAGGTCGGCGACGCGGCAGGAGTAGCCCCACTCGTTGTCGTACCAGGAGACGACCTTGACGAAGTTGCCCAGGCCGATAGTGTCGATCGCACTGAAGATCGAGGAATGCGGGTTGCCCTTGAGGTCCGTGGAGACGAGCGGCTCGTCGCTGTACTGAAGGATCCCCTTCATCGGACCGTCGGCGTATTCCTTGACGGCGGCGTTGATTTCGGCCGGATCGGCGTCGCGGCCGAGGATTGCGGTGAAGTCGACGACGGAGACCGTCGGGGTCGGCACGCGGAACGCCATGCCGGTGAACTTGCCCTTCAGCTCAGGGATGACCAGGCCGACGGCCTTGGCGGCGCCGGTGGAGCTGGGGACGATGTTCTGCGCGGCGGCGCGAGCGTCGCGAAGGTCCTTCGCGGCGGTGTCGACGGTGCGCTGGGAGTTCGTGTAGGCGTGGATCGTGGTCAGAAGACCCTTCTCGATGCCGAACTTGTCGAACAGGACCTTGGCGACAGGCGCGAGGCCGTTCGTGGTGCAGCTCGCGTTCGAGATGACGTGGTGGTTCGCGGGATCGTACGCGGCGTTGTTGACGCCCAGAACGATCGTCAGGTCTTCGTTCTTCGCCGGGGCGGAGATGATGACCTTCTTGACGCCATGCTCGCGGTGCGCGACAGCCTTCGTCGCGTCCGTGAAGAAGCCGGTGCTCTCGATAACGACGTCAACGCCTTCCGTGTCCCACGGAATGTTCGCGGGGTCCTTCTCGGCGAAGACGGTGATCTTCTTACCATTGACAACGATGTCTTTGTCTTCGGCGACCACGGTTCCCTTGTAGGGGCCATAGTTGCTGTCGTACTTCAAAAGGTGGGCGTTGGTCGCTGCGTCGGTCAGGTCGTTGAGCGCGACGACTTCGATCTCGCCATTCGGGAAGCGCTCCTGGATCGCGCGGTAAGTGATGCGGCCGATACGACCGAAGCCGTTGATGCCAACTCGTACTGCCATATTGCGGGTCTCCTTGCTGAGGCCTAGTGTGTGAGGTTTTGATTGTAAATCCGCCCTTAGTATGGCATGGCGGCGAAACGAAAGTCAATAAACCGAAACGCTTCACTCTCAAACCGACCATCAGATAGATGGTTTGGAGGGCGATGTGCGCGAACGCCATGGATTGATTGCTACACGCACCACAGCTGAAGCAGTGGTCTAGTCAGGGGTAAGGCGGCTGAAGCCGACTGTAGGATTGCGGATTGTGGCGAACGCCCATTTTGTCCTAATCTTAATCCGATAGCCTGCTTTAGCTTGCTTCCCCCTGTGTAGACCACTGCTTCAGCTGTGGAAAACGACGATATTCACCTGTCAAATCTAATGCGGGGCAGGAGATCGGGGCAACGCCGCCAAACTAAAGGGAACACGCGCCCTGCCCCAAACCTTGAGTCCGGGCGTCAGAACCCGATTTCGGAGATGAAATGACCAAGATCACCCCCACCCTGCGCGAGCTGCTGGATGTCGCCGTGGACGCCGCTTACCTCGCCGGCCGCAGCACCCTCGGCCACTTCCAGACCGGTTTACGCCCCGATTTGAAAGCCGACAACACCCCCGTCACGATCGCCGACCGGGAGGCCGAAAAGATCCTGCGCGCCCGCATCCTGCGCGACTTCCCCACCCACGCCATCCTCGGTGAAGAAGAAGGGCAGGCCGACGGCGACCCCGATTACCGATGGATCGTGGACCCGATCGACGGCACAAAATCATTTGTCGCCGGCGCCCCGCTCTACGGCGTGCTGGTCGGCGTCGAAGTGCGGGGCGAACCGTCCGTCGGCGTGATCTACATTCCCGCCCTGAACGAAATGATCTCCGCCGCGACGGGCCATGGCTGCACGTGGAACGGCCGCCCCTGCCGCGTCTCCGACGTGGACAAAATGGAAGACGCCCTGGTCCTCACAACCTCCGTCACCAGCTGCCAAAAGCGCTCCAACGCCTACGACCAGATCGTATCGCGCACGCGCATCCAGCGCACCTGGGGCGACGCCTTCGGGTACGCGATGGTCGCCACCGGGCGCGCGGAGGTAATGATGGACCCCGCCATGAGCCCCTGGGACTGCGCCCCCATGCTCCCGATCCTGCGCGAAGCCGGCGGGCACTTCTCCGACTGGACGGGCAAACCCACCATCCACGGCGCCGACGCCGTTGCGACCAACGCGGCGCTCGCGGGGCCAATCATGGAGATTTTGAAGAGCGAGAAGAAGTATTAACCCGCCGGGTATACTAACGCCCGTATGAACTTTGACGACGCGCTTCTCTATATGCAGGGACGGATTCGGCTGGGAGTGAAGCTGGGAAACGAGCGGTTCCTGGCGCTCCTGGAGCGGGCCGGCAATCCCCAGGACCGGCTGGCGGTGGTGCATATCGCCGGCACCAAGGGCAAGGGGTCCACGGCGTCTTTCGCCAGCAGTATCCTCGCCGCCGCCGGATACCGGGTCGGCTCCTATATGTCCCCGTTTGTCTATGACGTTCGAGAACGTATCCAGATCAATGGCGAGATGATCCCACGCGAGGACTTCGCGCGCTGGGTTGCAATACTCAAACCCCATATCGAAGCGATCGAAGAGACGGAACTGGGCGCGACCACGGAGTTCGAGCTGAAAACGGCGATTGGGCTTTGTTATTTCGCTGAACAAAATGTCGACTACGCCGTCTTGGAAGTAGGACTGGGCGGCCGGCTCGACGCCACCAACGTCATCACCCGCCCGTTAGTGACGGCGATCACCAATATCGGCTTCGACCATGTCGAACTGCTGGGCGATACGCTGGGCAAGATCGCCTGGGAAAAGGCGGGGATCGTGAAGCCCCGCGTCCCATGCGTCACTGGGGTTGCGGCGGGGAGCGAGGCGGATGACGCCATCTCAGGCGTCTGCCGCGAGAAAGATGCGCCGCTGTATCATGTGACTTCGGACGAGGGCGAGTTCTCTTACCATGCCGAAGACGACGCGTTGTCGTTCCAGACACCTCTGCGGCGCTTGAGCGATGTACGGCTGCGGATGCGCGGCGCCTTCCAGCATGCGAACGCGGCGGTGGCGGTAGCGGCTTTAGACGCGATTGTCGATGAACGGCGTCCGGTTCTGCCCGATGATCGGGTAAAATGGGGATTGGAAAACGCCTTCGCGCCGGGACGATTGCAGCAGATCGCGGATCGGCCGGCGATTGTGGTGGATGTCGCGCACAACGAGCTCTCCGCGCAGGCGCTCGCCGACGCCCTGCGCTCGGATTACGGCGCCGAGAAACGGCGTTTGATCCTGATCGCGGGACTTTCCAAGAACCATGCGCCGGATACGTTTTTGAAGCCGCTTGCGGCGCTCCATCCGGCGATCTTCATCGCAACGCAGCCCGCGTTCCATCCGCGCGAAGCGACGGAAGTTGCAGCGGCGGCCAGCGCGCTGGGAATACCGAATGTGCGGATTGTCCCGAGCGTTCCCGACGCCGCGCGCGCCGCGCTAGCGGACGCCGCGCCGGGCGATTTGATCTGCGTCACCGGATCGTTTTATACTGTGGGGGACTTACCTCCACAGCTCTGGCGGGATTTGCTCGCCGAAAGGAAATAATTTTCATGCCTTATCAGGGTATCACCGCCGCGATCGTCAGCGGCATCTCCATCTTGTTCGTCGTCACTCTGTGGGCAATCGGCCTCGCCATCGAGAAAGAAAGCATTTCCAAGAACCACGACGACACTCACTAGCCGCCCGCCGTTCAATTCGCCTTTGAAGCCGCACGCTTAAGATCGCTGTCGATCGTGCTCTCAAGTCCTTTAGAAATAGCCATGCAGTCTCCGGCCGCCCCTTCCCGTGGGAGTGCGGCCCCGGAACTACCCTGGAGATCTCTCATGACCAAGGAGTACGAGTCGTATTTCGAAACGCTTGAGCGCCTGCGAATGGACCTGCTTTACACCGTCTCCGCCCTGCCGCCAGATGCGCTGATGCGCAGCCCGGACGGCGACGCCTGGTCGGTGCAGCAGCATGTCCATCATCTGCTGCTGTCCGATGAAGAAGTGATTCGCCAGGCCACGCGCCCTTCGCAAAGCCGCAAGCCACGCAGCCCCAAATCCCTCTGGACCGTGGCCCTCGTCTGCCGCGCGCCGCACGTCTTTCCGAATATCCCCGTCCCCGAAGATCTCGTGGATCCCTCCGAAGCCGGACGTCTGGCGCTGGACGAGATGACAGCGCGCTGGGACGCCACGCGCGCCCTGCTCCGCCATCACCTCAAGCATCTCACACCCTACTCCCGCGGCTTGACGATGTACCACCACCCGATGACCGGTCGTCTCGACACCATTCAAACCCTGCGCCTCATGGAAGCCCACACCACCCATCATTTCCGTAAAATTCAGGAGCTGGCAGGCAATTGACCGCCCAGCGCCGCTCGTTCGCCACGCCCCCGTCAAAATTCTTTTGTCCCACTCGTGAACCTTTTCCCCAAAACGCGGAACTAACCCCTCGGAAAGCGAATACTGAGGCGGACATTTGCGAAACGATCAACAACTGGCGGGGCAGGCGGCGCGGGGCGAACGCGCGGCGTGCGCGGAGATTTTGGACCGCTACGGCGCGCGCCTGCATCGGTTGGCGCGCACCTACGCCGCCGGCGAGGCCGACGCCGAAGACCTGACACAGGAAATCTTCGTTCAGATCTTCAAAAGCATCGGCGGCTACGGCGGGCGGGCGTCACTCTCCACCTGGGTTTACCGAGTGGCGTTGAACCAGTGCCTCAAGCACAAGGAGCGCCGCGCTCCCGAAACCGTGGCTTATGATGACGCGCTGGCGTCCGGTCCGGATCATCCGGGCAACCCGGAGCGATGGCTCTCTCAGCGGGAGCTCTCGGACCAGATCCAAAGCGCGCTCGGGACGCTCACGCCGCAGCACCGCGACATCGTGGAGCTGCACGAAATGCACGGTCTGACCTACAGTGAATGCGCCGACATCCTCGGCATCCCCCTCGGCACGGTGAAAAGCCGGCTTTCCAACGCGTTCCGCCGCCTGCGCGAGAGTTTAGGCGGCTACGTCCAGGACACGGCCTCCGGGCTCAGTTCTGAGACGGCATCGGAGAGTTTATCATGACGCAGCGCCACCCATACGAAGACGACCTCAAGGCATACATCGACGGTGAGCTATCCCTGCTCCGTCGCATCGCCGTCGCCCGTCACCTGGCGCGCTGCGCATCCTGCCGCATGGAGATTGCCCAAATGTCCCAAATCACCGAACAACTGCGCCCCGAAACCCACGAGGCGCTCGACCCCGCCCTGCGCGCCAAGATCCTCTCCGATCTCGGCGCCAACTCCACATCCCCCGTTCGCGCTCCTAAACGCCGCCTAGCGCCACTGGTCATCGGCTCCGCCGTCGCTGTAATGGCGTATTGTGTTCTTATTCCCGCATTTATGACGGCACACGAAAAAGCTCGCAATGTTTCTGCATCCCAAGCGAGTATGCACGTTAGCCAATCGTTGAACCGCGTATCCGCCAACGACGAACGTATGGAACACGTTGTCAACGCCAACGGCAACGCTCAGCTCCAGATGAAAGATCCTGACTCGCGTTATCAGGATGTAAACAAGGTCCAAACGCTCTCTGGTCTACCGACTCACGGCGCCCCACAGAGGGTTGAGTTCGCCACAAAAAGCCCTGCGGCAATGAACATTGCTGGCAGTATCGACGGCAACGACGCCGTTCGCCAGGTCCACAACGAAGCGTCGATTGGCGTGGAAGTCGCGAACGCGGATACGGCGAGCGAGAGTTTGGAGACGCTGGTGAAGGGCGTTGGCGGTTATATTGCCGAGAGTTCACTCAGCACTAATGGGGATGGCAAGCGCTCCGCCGATATTTCGGTGAAGGTTCCGGTCGATCAATTCGCGAGCGTCATGACGCAAATCGGCAAGTTTGGGAAGGTGACGGCTAAGAGCGTCAGCGGCGAGGACATCACGGAACAGGCCAGCGACGCCGATCAGGCGGAGCAGATCATGGAGGATGAAGTGCGGCGCACGGATGCGCAGCTCAAAGCGCGCGGCAAGCGCGCCACGTGGCGCGATCAAGAACAGGCGCGCGACCTCCGTATTCAGCTTGCCCAGTCACGCGCCCGCCTGCAATTGCTGAAAAAGATGGCCCGACTCAGCGACATCGACGTCACACTCAGCGAAAAAGGGAAGGAAACGCCCAAGGTCAGCAGCACATTCCTGACCAATCTCACGGCATCCACCGGCGACGCCACTAACTCCCTCGCCTCCGCCTTCGGCCGGGTGCTCGCTCTCGTCATCTGGATCATCGCCTATGCCCCACTCTGGGTTCCCGCACTGCTGGCGTATCGGTGGTGGGCGCGAAAACAGGCAAAAGCAGAAACGATGTCCACATCAAGCTAACAATTGAAGCGTACGGATTTTCGATGGATCAATAACAGCATGAATCGATGGCATGGATACATTGCCGCAGCCGGGTCATGCGTCTGGGCGGTCACCGCCGCCCAGACGCCGCCGGTCGCGGAGCGCGGAAAAGCAGTCATTGTCGGCCATGTGGTGGATCGGCATGGGAAACCGATGGCAGGCGTCCCCGTCTTCGCGCAGACGGATCTGATGAGCGTGCTGCCGGAGAGCTTTATCAAAGCCCATACGATCCACGGCAAGGGCGGCGATGTTTTTACCATCAACGGATATGTTCCGGAGGAGTACACGCGCCTGCAAACGGCCCACGCCATCACGGACTCCGACGGCGCATATCGTCTCGTGGGAATGACGACGGCTCGTTACCAGATCATGCTGAATTACAAAGAGAAGCAGCCTCGGGAGTGGACCGCGATCGCCGTACAAAACGTGCCCGCGCAGGAAAACGAGACGGTGACAGCCCCCGATCTCGTTCTGACACACGGAGCTCTGGTGACCGGAACGGTGCGCGATGAGAAGACACAGAAATCGCTCGCAGGCGCATCCGTCGGATATATGGGGCCATCGAACCCGAATACAACAGGACCGTTTTCCGCAGTCGCCACTCGCCCGGATGGGACATACTCGCTGCGGCTGGCGCCAGGCGGCAGCACCGTTTTCGTCGCAATGTTCACTGGAGATGGGCCGCCAGGACGCAGTGGCTATTGGATTTCAGTCGATCGCGCCAAGCCCATTTTTCACCCAGGGCTGGCGGAAACCTCCGCCGTGAAGATCAATATCCACGACGGCGAAACGCATACGATTTCATTCTCGCTGGCCGGCGTCAAGTAAATCACGCTCGGGTCAGACGGCGAATTCTCCACCTTCGAGCAACAGCGCTCCCGAGCAGCATCAGCGCCGCTGTGTAGGCTGCGAACACGATGGTCATCGCCGCGAGAAAGAACAGAATAGTTCCCGGAGCCAACCCTGCTTCAGCCGTCAATTGCTTACCGGCCTGTAGATAAAAGTTGGCGACAAACCAAATGCTGGTAAGGACACTGGCCACAGAAAGCGCCGCAGTTGCGCGTTTCGGCCGATACCAGCCGCAAACCGCCCCAACAACAATAGGCGCGCTAAAGCTGACATTCATCACGTTCGGTCCCTGGGCGACTGGCCAGATAAGATACAGCACGAAAGAGTACATCAACTGGAGCATGACGAGCACGACGGCGGACAGTGCGAGCGCCGAGAGGAAATTGCCCGGCTCATTGGCGCGTAGCCAGTTGGCCGCCCACGTCCGCCCAACGGTCGCCGGATCGCCGATCATGCGCAGCGCGTCCGTGACGGCGGCAGGCTCGCCGCGCCCTTCGTCCCGATATTGATCGACCAGCGTCTCGATGTGCGTCTTCATCTCACGCAGAAAATTGCCCTTAGTTTCCTCCGGGATGGCGCGCATCGATCCGGCAACGATTCCCAAATAATCGGCGATTCGGTTTTCGCGGTCCTGCGCGTCAGGCTGACTGTTCACGGTTCACTCCCAATCTTGTCAACGAAAAATCATTACGCGCGGGTCAAACGGCGGATGCGCTCGCGGCGCGCCAGACCGCTGCCGAGAAACAACGGCAGAACTACCCAGAGGATGACAAACACAAGAATGGCTATCACGTAGGAAGCTGCGGCGGGGAACTGCTGTGCGATGTATTGCCGGAACAGGATCCACGCCGGCTCGGGCCAGCCTCCAAGAGCGAAAAGCTGGAACAGATAGGCGGCGTAGATGGCTCCGCTTCCACCAAGTCCCGCACGGGCGCCCCGAGGCTTCCACCAGCCGCAGACGGCGCCGACTGCTGTCAGTACGATGGGGATCCAGGCCATCTCGGCGATGCTTTGGCATAAGGCCATAGCGCCGATCTTTTCGTTCACAAAGATCATGACAGGTCTAGGAGTGGGCTGCAGGAAAGAGACAATGCATTGAAGGACGACCAGGATCCCCGCGCTCAGAGCGAATGCCGAGAGGAATGTTCCCGGCTCGTTCGCTGCAAGCCACGACTTCGCCCAGGAGCGGCCGAGAGCGACCGGTTCGCCGATCATGCGCATTGCGTCGCTCACGGCGGCGTCAGCATCCCGGCCTTCGTCACGATAGTGATCGGCCAATGTCTCAACATGCGTTTTGACTTCCCGTAAGAAGTTCCGCCTCGCCTCATCCGGAATGGCTTTCATTGGCTTCGAAACAAGAGCGAGATAATCCGAGATTCGGTCGTCGGGACCTTGCGCATCAGGCTGTCTGTTCACGGCTGACTCCTCCAATGATGTTGTTGACGGCCAGGGCGAACTGGCTCCATGCCGTCGTTCGGCTCGCAAGTTCGGCGCGGCCGGCATCCGTGATCGAGTATGTCTTACGCGGGCGTTCGCTTTCCAGATGCTCCCACTCCCCGGCGATCAGACCCGCGTTTTCCAGGCTGTAGAGCGCGGGATAAAGCGTGCCGTATTTGAACTTCAGAATATCCCCGCTGCGCCTTTCAATCGCCTGCGCGATGGCGTACCCGTGCATCGGCGCTTCGTGCAGCACGGCGAGGATCAGCGTCGGTGTATTCCCTTTTAAAAGCTCTCGTTCGTTACCCATAAAACATTATATCTTGTAATCCGATATATATCAATAGCCGTTATGAAAAACAATGCCCCAGAATCTCGGATGAGATTCCGGGGCGTTATTTTTTAAGTTCGCCTTGGAATTAAACCCCGGCCTTCGCCGTCACCGGCAGTCCCGCCTCGCGCCAGGCGTCCCAGCCGTCGCGCAGGGCGTAGGTGCGTGTCCAGCCGGCTTTTCGCATTTCTCCCGCCGTGTAGACGCTCGTTTTGTCGTCCGGGCAGGCGCAGAAGAGAATGATCCAGGCGTCCTTCGGGATGCCCGTCTTGGCGGCGTACTCGGCGGCGTGATGGTAGTCGATGCGCGTCACTCCCGTGGCAAGCAAATCGCTGTCATTGAACGTGCGTTCGCTGCGAACGTCCAAGATCACGACATGCTGCCCGGCGTCCTGTAGGCGCTGCATCTCGGCCACGGTAATCCGATCCCCAGCCGGCGGCGCGGCGCCTTCGATGGGCGCCGGAACGGCGGGTAGGATACGATCGATGCTTTCGCCCGACGCGATGGTCCGATCCCCGGTATGTCCGCCATCGCGCGCTCCGTCACGATGACGTGGGGTCGGAACGCTGACCGATGAAGCGAGAACGAAGTCCTGCGCGATGGTGGGCGCCGGTTCATGGGCAGGGGCGACTTCGGCCGGCGAGGGCTCGGCGGCCGGCTCTGTTTGTGACTTTTGGCGCACGAGCATCAGCGAACCGCCGTGCAGGATCACAGACATCACGACCACAAGGCAGCAGATCGAAAAGAGCCGTTCGCTGCCAGGGACGCCGGCAAAGACGGGGAGCAGAACAAGCAGCAATGTGCTCAGGCCACGCGGCCCGAACCATGAAATGAGTGTGTGCGCCTTTTTGCCCAGCTTCGTTCCCGCTAAAGCGACGGCAAACGCCACCGGGCGCGACAGCAGTGTCAGCGCCGCGAAGGCCAAGGTCGCCACGGAGAGCATGGCGAACCCGCTCCAGATCAGCGAGCTTCCGAGCAGTACGAAAGTGAAAAGCAGCGCGAGTTCGGCGGTCGTTTCGCCGTATTCCAGGAAGCAGTCGCATAGCTCGACGTCTAAGGCGGCGATGGTCAGTCCTGCCGCAAACACCGCAAGGAATCCGCTGCCGTGCACCGTCTCGGCGGCGGCGAAGGCCGCGAACGCCACACCCAGTGAATACAGGCTCTCGTAATCGCGTCGAATTCCCACTCGGCGGCGCACCAAGTCCAGCACCGCGACTCCGACTAATCCCACGGCGATACCCGCCACCGGTCCGAGCAAAAACAGATTCAAGCCCATGTGGATCCAGAGGGCCACGTTGGGCAAAGGACCGGCCATGAGAAACGGCAGCGCCACCAGGACAATGGGGAGCAGAACGACGTCGTTCAGTCCGCTCTCAAGCCGCAATGCCTGGCGCGCGGCGCTGGGGATGTCGGGCCGCCGCAGCAGGCCGCGCAGCAGCACGGGGTCGGTGGAGGCGAGCGCGGCGCCGAGCAGCACACACGCCGCTGGAGGCAGATTTAACAAGCCCCACGCCGCAAGACCGATCAAGGTAGCCGAGAGCAGTGTTCCCGGCCCAAGCACGCGCAGCGCCAGGCTCGTCTGTTTTCGAACTTCGGGGACATTGAGAGAAACCGCGTCGGTGAAGAGCACGAGCGCCAAGCTCAGTGTCGCCACCACGCGCAGAATCTGCGAATTAAGATGGACATCGAGAAGATGCAGGCCCGCCGGGCCGAGCACCGCGCCCAGGCCCAGAAAGACCGCGACTTGGGGGACGTTGCTGCGCTCGATAAATCCCGACATCAGAGCCGCGACAATAATCACGACCCCGACCAGCGCGAGGATGGAGGCGAATGAGTCGGCGCTTAATACGGCCATAGAGGGCGCCCTCCGGAACGCGAACGAAAAGTGAGTAGTGAAAAAGAGTGCTGTGATGAGGACAGCAGTGTTCTTATAAAACGTCTGAGGGTGTAATCGGTTCCCTACGAAGCTCAAGGCTGACAACAGGAAGCCCGGCGAGTATAAACCCGCAAACGAAATGGCCGGCAGTTAAAACCGCGCCTGCGAATACGCAGAAGTCCCCCTGCGGGGACTACATAATCCTCAACGATACCGTCTACAATACGCGCGTTGTTCAGACGTTTCGGTAATCGATCATGTAACCCACGCCGGTGGGTTTCTGCGCTCTGGCAGGCGCGGTTTCAACCGCCGGCCGCCTTTGCGCCGGGGCTAATACAAATATTCCGAACTTCTACCCGCCCAACGCCTCAAATTCGTTTGGCAGGCTGGTCAGAGTCTCGCAGCCGTCTTCGGTCACGAGCACGTCTTCTTCGATCCGCAGGCCGCCCCACCCTTCCAGGTAGACGCCGGGTTCGACGGTCATGATCATGCCGGGTTTTAAGATAAAGTCCTGGCTGCGCGTGGAGAAGCCTGGGCCGTCGTGGACAGTGCGGCCCAGGCTGTGGCCGAGGCTGTGGGCGAAGGCTTCGCCGTAGCCGCGCGCGGCGATGTGGTCGCGCGCGATGGCGTCGATCTCCTGGCCGTTCTTGCCCGGCGCGATCGCCGCGATCGCCATGCGCTGGGCTTCCAAAACGGTAGCGTAGACTTCACGATGCTTGGGGGTGACGTCAGCGTCGGAGCCGATGAAGACGGTGCGGGTGATGTCGGAGCAGTACCCATCGACTTCCGCGCCCCAGTCGATGGTGATAAAGTCGCCGACTTCGAAGATACGCCCGTTGGGGCTATGATGCGGATGAGCGCTTTGCGGGCCGCTGGCGACGATCGATTCGAAGGCCGTCTTCTGCGCGCCGTTCTTGCGCATGGCGAAGTCCAGCTCGGCGGCGAACTCGCGCTCGCTCACGCCGGGGCGCAGCAGATGCTTAACCGACAGAAACGCCGACTGCGCGACATCGATCGCGCGTCGGGTCTTCGCAACTTCAATGGCGTCCTTGGTCAGGCGCAGCACTTCCACCAGGCCCGACGCGGGGACGAGAGAGACGCCTTCGGGCAGGTCTTTCACGAAACGCTCGTGCTGCGAAACCGTCATATGATCGGCTTCGAAACCCAGCTTCTGGATTGCGGGCCGCGCCGTGAGTGTTTCCTGCAAGGAACCGATGTACCCACCGCTGCCGGCCGCGATGATCGGCGTGAAGTTCGGAGCTTCCTCACGCACGCGGATCGCATAACGGCCGTCGGTGATCAGGATGGCTTCCTCGGCCGTGACCAGTCCGTAGGCGGATGAGCCGGAGAAGCCGGTCATGTAGCCGATATTGGTGATGTTGGTCAGCAGCAGCGCATCCAGATCCTTGGCGGCGATGGCTTTTCTCAAAGCGTCCAGGCGGACGGCGAGGGCGTCTTGCGTCGTAACACTCACGATGGCGTTTCCTTTAGCGATGGCTTTCTTCGACAAGCCGCTTGGCGGCGGTCAGGGCGAGCAGATAAGAGTTCGTGCCGAATCCGACGATCTGTCCGGTGGAGACCGGCGAGATGACCGAGTGGCGCCGGAACTCTTCACGCGCATGGACATTGGTCAGATGCACTTCGATGGTCGGCAGCCGTGAATCGGCGATGGCGTCACGGATGGCGTACGAATAATGTGTGTAGGCGCCGGGGTTGATGACGATGGCGTCCGACCAGGACATTGCTTCCTGAACGAAATCGATGATCGCGCCTTCGGAGTTAGACTGCTGGATGGTGATCTCCAGCCCCAGGGCCTTCGCCTGCGCCTCAATCTTCTGGTTGACGGTGTCGAAGTTATCTTTGCCGTAGATATCCGGGTCACGGATTCCGAGCATATTCAAATTGGGGCCATGGATCACGGCGATCTTGATCGGGCCGGAGCGGGTCAGTTGCACGATATCCTCACTGATGGGTGGAGTCGGTTGGGTCGGGCTGTGATGCTTCTTCGGTCAGCAGCACGGGGATCCCATTGTTAATAGGGTAAACGCGACGGCATTCGTCACAGACGAGCGTTTCGCCCTCCAGACGCAGCGGCGGACGGTCGTCGCATGCGGGGCAGGCCAGTATTTCCAATAATTTCGGGTCTAAAACCATTTACTCTTCTCGTTTGCGATTTGCTTCTGCGAAATGCGTTTACTTCTTTGTCGTCGAGGCGACACTTTGATAGATCGCCAGGGTCTGCTCGGCGGTTCGGCGCCACGAAAACTCATGCGAGCGCTCCAGGGCGCGCTCGGCCCAGCGGGCGCGGACAAGAGGCTCGTCGATCAGCTTTTCCAGCGCCGTCGCCCAGGCGTCGGAGTCCTTGGCCGGCAGCAGCAGCCCCGCATCCCCCACCACTTCAGGAAGCGACGAGATCCGAGAGCACAGCACCGGGCATCCGCACGCCATCGCCTCCAATGGCGGAAGCCCGAACCCTTCATACAGCGACGGATAACAAAACACGTCCGCGCCGCCGTACAGTGTCGGCAGGTCCTCGTCCGGAACGTATCCGGTGAACACGATCTGGTCGGCCACTTCCGGCGGCAGCTCCGCCAGATGCGCGTCCAAATCTTCGTTCTTCCATCCGCGCTTGCCGACAATGACCAGCAGATGCGGGATCGCCTTTGGGCCGAGCTTGGCGAGCGCGAAAGCGTCCAGCAGCAGCGGCATGTTTTTGCGCGGCTGGAGCACGCCGACCGACAAAATATACGGCTTGCCACGCAGTCCGTATTTCTCGTTCAACGCCGCCCGCGCGAATTCCTGCCCGTTCACGGGCGGCGCGAAGCGCGAATCCGCCGCCAGCAGCGTCGTCACCACTTTGTCCGGCTCAATATGCAGCTTGTAGGTGCGCAGAATATCGCGGCGTGTGCTCTCGGAGACGGCGATCACCTTCGCCGCCCGCCGCATAGATCCGGGGACAAAACGATTGAGGATCCAGCGATCCCTCGGCAAAAAATGTTCAGGAAATAGAGCAAACGTAATGTCATGAACCGTGGTGACCACGGGACACGGCGCGCCGAGCAGCGGCGTATTGTACTGCGTGTGCGCGACATCAATTTTGTCCGCTTTCAGCGCTTTTGGAAACGCCAGCGACATCCAGGCGGCGTCATGCGTGGGACTCGGGAGAATGCGCCAGGTGAAATTTGGCCCCGTCGGCGGCGGATCACCCTCCACGGGCAGGCGCGTGTAAACGAAGTATTCGTTCTCACAGTCGATTTCGGTGAGCGCGCCGATCAGACCGCGCCAATAGGTGCGGTCGCCGGTGTAGCGCCCGGAGAGCGTGCGTGCGTCGAGGGCGATTCTCATTCCCCTGCGTCCCCCACAGGCTTCATCCGAAGCGTGTCGATCCAGACCTTGCGGAACAGGCGGGCCTGTTCGCGCGCGGAGGGTTTGACGAGGGCAATGGCGTGCCAGGCGATGCTGCGCATCGTCGCGCCCAGCAGACACATGGCTTTGATGGCGAGGCCGCGCCCCCGTCCGCCGTAGCGGGTGAAATAGTAATATCGGCTGCGGTTGTAGGAGACGATCATACGGGCGCGGCTGCGCCAGGCGCCGCTGCTGGCGCCGAGCAGGTGCCGGATATGCGCTTCGGGAATGAACCAGATCGGCCACCCCGCCCCGCGCAGACGAATACAGAAATCGGTGTCTTCAAAGTACATAAAGAAAGCAGGGTCAAAACCGTCGATCTGGGTGTACGCTTCGCGGCGCACAAACAAGCATGCGCCGCAGACCTGCTCGACTTCACGGCGAGTCCCATAGTCCCAGTCCGTCATCAGATAATTGCCGGTGACTTTGTTGTTGGGGAAGAGCTTGTCCAGATAGGTTTGCTCCCACCAGACAGCCATGAGGCTGGGATCGCGGGCGCAGGAAGTTTGCGTGCCGCCATCCGAGAGGATTAGCTGCGCGCCGACGGCGCCGATCTTCGGATGTTCATCCATGAAGTCACGCATGGCGGCGAGCGCGCCGGGCAGAACGATAGTGTCGGAATTCAAAATGAAGGCGTAGCGGCCGCGCGCATCGATTTGGGCGGCGTTGTTCGCGCGTCCATAGCCGATATTGCCGCCGGTCTCGACGACGCGCACCCAGGGGAATTCGCGGCGGACCATCTCCACGCTGTCGTCGGTGGAGACATTGTCGGCGACCACCACTTCCATGGTCGCTTCGCCCTCATCGCGCCGGTCTTGGAGCGATTGCAGACAATCCCGCAGGGGGCCGCTGGTATTGTAGGAAACGATCGAGATAGTCACGTCGCACACGGACGGATCAGAGCAGGGAGGTGTGGAATTGAAGGGAGATGATGACTGCGTCGTCATAACGAGAAAGTTACCATGCGAATCGGGGCCGCGCCGGATTCGGCGCGACGCTATTCGTCATCGTCATCCGCCACGTCTACATCCACTTCGAGGTCCGCCGCTCGGGCGGGCTCGAGCAGCTTCAGCAGCTCGGTGCGTGGAATCAATACTTTGCGCTTTCCGGCGATCCGGAAAGCATTCAGCTTCCCCTGACGGATGTAAGAGCGAATACTGGACTGACTCAATTGCAGGTATTGGGCCGCCTGTTCGACGGTCAACAGTTCACGGGATTCGGAATCCATCCGGATATATTCTCTCTCCTGAAGGTGATGAAGAAGCTTCCTGGTTCGGTTTTTCAGTATAACCTAATTAACAGCCATTGTCAACAAACGCTGAAAACAAGCGCAATCGATTCTTATTCCCTGATTTCCTTGACATCAAACACCGACTATGATAAGATACACCGTTGACTGGAATCCGCTTTTTGGCGAGGAAAATCCATGCCCTTGAAACCCACACTAGCCGCCGCCTGCTTCCTGATGATCGCCGCCGGAACCGTTCCGGCGAGCGCCGCGCCGCAGGCGCCGTCCGCATCCTACATCTCCGCGCGCACCGCGCTGCGCCAGACGCCGCTCACACCGATCACGGCGCGGCTGCTCGCCGACATTCAGCAGAACCCGACACAATTCGCGGGCAAGGCGCTGGAAGGAACAGCTACCGTCTCCGGCCAGGTGGTTTCCGACGGTCAGCGCACTGTTCTTTTGAATATTGGTAACGATTCGATTTCCGTGGTACTGCCGGCGGCGCTGCAAAAGGCCGACTGGATCGATACGGGATGCACCCTGCGTGTCCTGCTGTCGGTGGAAGCCCCAGGCGCGCGTATCGAATCCAATGGACTGCGGCTGATCTCCGCCGCGCCGGAATACGATGTCGCCCAGTCCGAGCGCGCGGCGATCGCCGGCTGGACCCGACGCGTCAGCAGCACCTCACGCTCCGTCTCTTATGACCGCAACGCCCAGAGCACTCCCGTCGCCGGCGTCGGCGCGCCGTCCACCGTGCGCTATTACGCCGCCCCGCCGCCCGTTCCGCGCGTGCAGGGTCACCCGATCGCCGCGCTCACCGACCGCGCCCTGTCCATCTATGGGCCGTACCGGGACGCGATCCGCAGCCATAACCCGCGCCTCTCGGAAACCGATCTGGACAAGATCGCCACGAGCATTCTTTTCTACTGCGATCTGAACCAAGTAGACCCGCGATTGGTCATGGCGATGGTCATCGCCGAATCGGGCTTCAATATCTACTCCACGTCGCGCACCGGCGCTCAGGGCCTCGGCCAGCTGATGCCGTCCACCGCGCGCGGCATGGGCGTCACCAACGCTTACGATCCGATCCAGAATATCCAGGCGGCCGTGCGCATCCTGCGCGGTCACCTAGACAAATACGGCGGCGCGCCGGCCAACGCGGGGATCATCCCGCTCAAGCAGCTCCGCCTGACCATGGCCGCCTACAACGCCGGCCCCGGCGCCGTGCGCAAATACCACGGCGTCCCCCCCTACCGAGAAACACAGCGATATGTAGCCAAAGTGGGCTCCCTTTATCAGCAGATGTGCGGCATCGCCCGCTAACATCGTCAATGACCTCGCGACTTTTTGAAGAAGCGAGGTGTGCGCCCACGGAGAACTACATGCAATTTCGCTCTGCCCCGGCTCGCCGCCGAGGCTTTACTCTGATCGAGCTCCTCGTCGTCATAGCCATCATCGCGATTCTCGCGGCTATTCTTTTCCCCGTCTTCGCCAAGGCTCGTGAGAAGGCCCGTCAAATCAGCTGCGCCTCCAACGAGCGCCAGATCGGCCTGGGCCTGATGCAGTATGTCCAGGACAACGACGAGACGTTCCCTGCGGGATATACCCCGAACTACGCCGTCGGCTGGGCCGGCCCGATCTATCCTTATGTGAAGAGCACCGGGATTTTCAAATGCCCGGATGATTCCACCAGTCCCAACGGATTGCTGCAGCCGATTTCCTACGCCTTCAACGCCAACTTCTCAAGCTCGTCCACACTCGCGTCGCTCCAGGCTCCGGCCAGCACCGTGCAGATCTTCGAAGTACGCGGCGCCGTCGCGCTGATGACCGATCCGTCCGAAGGCAGTAACAGCTTCACAGTAGCGCCGACCCCTAACTCGCTTTCGCCCGCCGGCGTCGGCACCCAGGGCTCTTTGTACGCATCCTACGCGACGGACACTTACGCCCCCACGGTTCTCTACACGACCGGATGGATGGGCGGACGCTACAGTTCAGCACAGTCCAGTTTCGACAGTCCAACCGGGCGCCACACGGATGGATCGAACTTCCTGGCGGCGGACGGCCATGTCAAATGGCTGAGACCGAGCGCCGTTTCGAACGGCAACACCGCCTTCGCGGGCGCGAATCCGCAGGATACCGGCATCACGGGACGGGCTGCGGGAACGGACGCGATGGACAAGTATGCAATGACGTTCAGCCCGCTCTAAGCCGCGCTTCTCAGTCATTGGTGAGAATGTAAACACACGCTTATGATGGTCTGCATACACGCCGCCGTCGGAGCCGCCATTGGCGGCTCCGTACAGCGGCCTCTGCCCGCGCTCGCGAGCGGCATTGCCTCGCACTTGATCTGTGATTTATTCCCACACCGGGACTACGATATTAAGATTGAGGCGCCGCTCGCGGCGCTTATGTTCGGCTGGCTGGCCAAACGCTACGGCGTCCAATCCCCACAGTTTCTCGGAGCCGTTGGGGCTGTGCTTCCAGACGCCGAAAACGCCCTGGCCGTCCTCGGCGTCATTCCCCGAAGCGCCATGATCTTCCCCACCCACTGCGAAGGCAAGTCCTGGTTCGCCGGACACGGCAAGAAGCTGGAAAGTCCCGCCTCCCAAATCGCCCTCGCCGCGATCGCCCTGGCCCTCGCCGACCGCAGCGCTGGCCAATAGGAAACACCGCGTTTTATGGGCGGCGGGGTCTTGTTACTTGAGCTGTGTTCCACTTTGCTGCAGCCAGCCCTGTGTGCTGCGCACCCAAACATCGCGATAGACATTGTTTGCCAGTTTCAGGGACTCTGCGTGATCCTTACCGTCCGCAGTGACGCCATGCATATTCGAATGCAAGCTCTGTGTTTCCATCACGACTGCGGTATTTCCCTTGAGTGTAAAGCTGTTGATCGTGACCTTATGCACCAGGAGATTCGATATCTCTTGTCCTCCACGGCTTTTGAAGTCCGCTTCAATTTCACTCTCATGTCGGTCTAAGACAGTGAAGGCGGCATACGCCTCTTTAAGACAGCCTGTCTTGTCGTATTGTTTGCCTTGCAAGTCCGTATCTGTCGAGTCTCATGTCATTATGAACAAGTGGGGATGGCGTTTGAGGAGCGCATGTGGTAGTCTTCTTGGTAACCACACCAAAGAAAATCAACCACATGCACTTCCATTCTAACGCATCCACCAATAA
>NZ_JBDSQY010000307.1:0-6538 GCF_039929585.1 Capsulimonas sp. | reverse complement strand
GGTCGGGACGCCTGGCAGAACCGGTTCGGACTGGCTGCCCAGGTCCATCACAAAGAGGGAATCGGGGCGCGCCGCCGTCACTTTGGCGCGATTGGCGTCCGTCCATGCGTTGCGTTCACGGTCGGGGATAATACGCGTCAGATTGGTATATCCCAAACGCTCCAGCCCGCGCTGCCAGATGACGCCGGCGGCGACCCCGTCGGCGTCGGAGTCGTGCAGGCCAATCGTGCGGCCCGCACGGGGCGTTTTGTCCAAAAAGGCGGCGAACGCGGCGCGCGCATTTTCCCAATCAGAGGTCAAAATTTCGGACATCGATTACTCTCCCGCCAATTTGCGCACGGTCTCCAGGGTGTCGATTTGGGTGACAGGCTTGTCGTCCCGGATGCGCAGGATACGGGGGAAGCGCAGGGCGTAGCCACTCTTGTGCCGGGCCGACGCCTGCACGCGGTCAAAGGCGATCTCAATCACGATCTTTGGTTCGACGACCCGGACCTTCCCATGAGCGAACTCCTGGATTGTATGTGCTCGGAACCATTCCGAAAGCTCCGTCAGCTCAGCGTCGGTCAATCCCGAATACGCCTTGCCGATGTTCAGCAGGGCAGGGTCCGTTTCCGAGGCGCGCACGGCGAAGGTGTAGTCCGACAGTAAGTGACGGCGCCCGCCGTTGCCCACTTCCACGGACGTCACCACGACATCGAGCGTCGCCAGCGCCCGCTTGATCTTCAGCCATTCCCGCCCGCGTCGGCCGGGCTTGTAGAGCGACGCTGGGTCCTTCACCATCAGCCCTTCATTGCCGCGCGCCCGCGCCGCGTCGAACTCGTCGTCGAGCAGCGCCGCGTCGCGAAACTCCACGGACGCCGCCCGGCGCACTTCTCCCATCGCAGGAACAGAAGCTTCCAGCACGGAGCGACGCGCTGCGAACGGATCGTTAATGAGAATACGCTCGTCTCCAAAGAGAGCGTCGTAAGCGACGAAGCTGACGGGGACTTCCGCGCGCATGGCGTTCGAAAGCGTCTTTCGCCCAAGCCGCTTTTGCAGTTCTTGAAACGGCAGGATCTGATCGCCTTGCGTCGGTACGATCTCGCCGTCTAGGATCAGCCCGAGCGGCGAACCCTGCGCGAGCGCCGCGAGGGGAGGGACGAGATCGGGGAAGCTTTCGGTGATCTCATCCAAGGTTCTTGAGAAGAGTGCGACGCGCACGCCGTCCACGACCACACCGTGCAGCGCCGGGGGAATATCCTCGGCGCCTTCGGGAGTGGGGGGAAGCTCGCGGGCGATATGCGCCTGCGCCCGGATGCCATCGAACTTGTCTTCCACGACGAACGCTTCGGGCATCTGCCGCGCGACATCGTCCAGGTCCGCCGCTGGTGTGGCGAGCATGAACTTCAGGGGATGGAACAGGCGCATCTTGACATCGCCGAGCCGTCCCTGCCGCGCGAGAACTGCTGTTTCGCCCAGGTCTCCCGTCAGCATATTCGCCCATTGGACCGCCGCCACGTCCAGGCCCTGCCAGCGTGCGACGGCGTCCTCAATCGCGCCTTCCTGGAGGCCGATGCGCAGATCGCCCGCGAGCAGCTTCACCAGATACTTCGCCTCCAGCGCCGTCGCCTGCCCAAGGAGCGCCGTGACCATTTCCCGCTTGCGCTTGGCGCCCGAAGTCGACGCGAGTGTCTCCAGCATGTCCCCAACCTGGGCCAGCGTTAATACTGCCGTCTGCGCGGCTGAAGGCGAGGCGGCGAAGACTTCCTGCGCGACATCGCCCAGATCGCCCAGCCGCACTAAGTTTGCGCGCAGTGTCTCGGACGCGGCGCCGGTCACGTCTTCGATTGCCCCAAGCATCGCCGCGCCGCCGACGTTCGTCGTCCGCTGGTCGCGCAGGGGGAAGACATGGCCTGCGAGATAACGCGCCGCACGGGCGAGGTCATCGTCGGCGAGATCGGAGAAATAAGCGGCGAGCAATGCCGCTTTTTCGAGCCGCTTGCTGGTTCCGGATGCGGCTTCCGCTGTTTCGGAAAACTTGAGAAAGAGACTGGGCGAGGCATTGGGGACAGCGGAAATTTCCATGCTATATCATACCCACTGAGCCGGGCGCTCATTCAGAAAGATCCATAAGTTAAGGAAACATCTGATGCGGGTAAAGTTCAATCAGGATATCATTGCAGGGAGGCGTATGTCAAATGGGAAATCGATCCGCGACCGTGGGAATTCGGCTGATCATCGCGCTGGTGATCGCGGGATTTTCGCTGATCAAATATTTTACGACCAGCCAGGTCAACCCGGTCACCGGGCAGAAGCAGCATGTGGGCGTGACGACGCAGCAGGAGATCGCGCTGGGGCTTCAGGCGGCGCCGGAGATGGAGCAGCAGTACGGGGGCGAAGCGAGCAATGACCCGCAGGGGACGGCGATCGTGCAGAGCGTCGGCCAGGAGATCGTCGCGAATTCCGACGCGAAGAAGAGCCCCTATCAGTTCCAGTATCATCTGCTCGCGGATCCAAAGACCGTAAACGCCTTTGCGCTGCCGGGTGGCCAGATCTTTATCACCGAAGCTCTCCTGCGCAAGCTCAAGACGCGCGGTCAGTTAGTCGGCGTTCTTGGGCATGAGACGGGCCATGTCATCGCGCGCCACAGCGCGCAGCAATTGGCGAAGCAGCAGCTGACGCAGGGGATCACCGGCGCGGCTGTGATGGCGAGCTACGACCCCAACAACGGGAGCAGCCGCAGCAGCGCCGCTGTGGCCGCCGCGATCGGCTCGCTCGTCAACCTCAAATTCAGCCGCGGCGACGAGTCCGAGGCCGACAAATGGGGTGTCAAGTTGATGGCGGAGGCCGGGTACGATCCGCGGGCGATGCTGGGCGTAATGCAGATCCTGGAAGCTGAGAGCCAGGGCGGACACAGCCCTGAGTTTTTGCAGACGCATCCTAACCCGGAAAACCGCATGGGCAAGATCAAGCAGAACATCGTCGAGCTGTATCCGAACGGCATCCCAGCGGGCTTGAAGCCGTAACTGCTGCTTCATACAAGATACAAATACCCCTTCGCCTAGTGGCGAAGGGGTATTTTATTTGAGCGTCTTCTTGCTTTCGATTCGAGATCCGTTTGGCGTTTGTGTGTCGAGGGTAAGTATCAGTATCAGAACGACATTGGCGCGAGGCGTCTCCAAGACGACTGAAAGCGGTGAAACGATGAAACTGAACAACAAATTTCAAACCATAATCGGCGTTTGCTCGGCCCTTGCGGCCATCTCCATACCTGTCGCTGCGGAGCCGATCGCTTCGCAGAACCCGGCGCGCGACGCCGTGCAATCTGTCCTGCAATCTCCGAACTCGGTGCTCCCAAGCACTACCGAGATTCGCGGGATCGCCGTCCAGAACGGCTTGGCGACGGTCAACTTCAATTCCGCGCTTGTGACGGACTTCAAAGGCGGGGATACCGACGAGGCGAAGGGGGTCAACGCGATTCTCAAAGCGCTCGGGAAGTTCCCAAACGTCAGCAAAGTTCAGATCCTGGTGAATGGCGAGCACGTCGACTCACTGGGCGGCCTGCTTGATATCTCGGGCCCGCTGCCGGTGATCCGTGAGACTAAGTGGCTGGCTCACCGAACGCTGCCGGCGAAATCCCTGCGTTTGGCCCAGCGGTAAGTTCGCCCTGGAAACAATCGAATAAGACGTAAGAACGGCCGGTGAATGTGTTCGCCGGCCGTTTTGTGTTTTTAAGAGACCGCGCTGTCGCCGCGTTCGCTGGTGCGAATGCGAACGGCTTCCAGAACTTGTGAGACGAAGATCTTGCCGTCGCCGATGTCGCCGGTTCGCGCCGAGTTTTCGATCACTTCGGCAATCTGCTCCCACTCGGAATCCTTCACCACGACCACTAGCATGATCTTTGGAAGCAGGTTTACGGAATACTCCGCGCCCCGGTAATGCTGGGTATAGCCTTTTTGCCGCCCGGCGCCCTTGATTTCGGTGACGGTGATGCCGCTGTGGCCCAGTTCCTCCAGCGCCATGCGGACTTCATCCAAACGGCTCGGACGGATGATAGCTTCGATTCGGATCATGCGTTTCTCCTTGATGCTCGGTCAAATCAAATTATGTTTAGTCAAATGCGGCGAACGCCGGAATGCCGGATGCTTCGCCGGGATAACCCGTTTCGCCATGCTCGGTGATGTCCAGGCCGCTTTCTTCGTCATCGGCGCTTGCGCGAAGGCCGCCCGTAATGAGCGAAGTCAGCTTCGCGACGAGGAACGTGCCGGCCCCGGCGACACAGATCGCAACACCGATCGCCGTCAGCTGGCGGACAAGCTGCATTGGATCCCCATTGAACAGGCCGTCGCGGCCGGCGGCGTTGACGGCGCGCGTGGCGAAGAGGCCCGTCGCGATCATGCCCCAGATTCCCGCGCAGCCATGCACCGCGAACACGTCCAGCGAATCGTCGTATCCCATCCGGGCTTTCACCTTGATCATATAGAACGAGATCGCCGCAGCGACCAGGCCGATCAGAAGAGCCGGTCCGGGCCGCACGAAGCCCGCCGCCGGGGTGATCGCGACCATTCCCGCGACCGCGCCGGAGGCGAAGCCGAGCGCGGAGGGCTTACGATAAAGAAACCACTCGATCGCCATCCAGCCCAGCGCCGCCGCCGCGCCGGCGAAGTGCGTCGCGACCAGAGCGGCCAGCGCCAATGGTCCCGCCGAAAGCGCGCTGCCGCCGTTGAACCCGAACCAGCCGAACCACAAAATGGCCGTGCCGATCAGCGTCATCGGAAGGTTGTGCGGCCGCAGCTCCTCTGGATGGTTCGATCGCCGCCTGCCGATAAGAAGCGCCATCACCAGCGCCGAAACTCCCGAGGCAATCTCCACGGCGCACCCGCCGGCGAAGTCCAGCGCCTTGACCGGGCCGGTCAGGCCGAGCAGGCCGCCCTTCGCCCAGATCATATGCGCGATCGGCGCATAAACGAAGAGTGACCAGAGCGTGATAAAGATGCAGTACGACGAAAACTTCATGCGCTCCACGACCGCCCCGGAGATGAGCGCCGGCGTGATGATCGCGAAGGTCATCTGGAACATCATGAACAGCATATGCGGGATCGTCGGCGCATAATCCGTGTTGGGCGTGTACATGCTGACGCCGCGAAGACCCGCCCACGAGAAATCCCCAATCACGCCGAAGTGGTCCGGACCGAAGGCGAGCGAGTAGCCGATTAGTCCCCAAAGCACCGAGACGATGCCCGCCGCGACAAACGACTGCATGGAGACGCTGAGCACGTTTTTGCCGCGCACCATGCCGGCGTAGAAAAAGGCGAGGCCGGGCGTCATCAAAAATACGAGCGCCGTGGCGACCAGCATCCATGAGACATCGCCGGCGCTGATCTGCTTTGCAAATCCCTGGGCGCTTGCCGCTGTCGGCAGCATCAAGAGCGCTCCCATGCCGAGCATGAGGCGCTGAACGCAAAGCTTCATTGCTAAGATTTATCCTGAGTGTAGATGTTCGGTTTGCAGCGTCGCAAACGCCGACACGTCTCGGCCCATCCACAATGAGGGGCCTCAAAGTGTAGCACTCATCGCCACTCTGCGTCAATATGTTTCCGTGACGTTTCTTGGAAATAGCGGTCATACATAGAGAGAGAGTGCTCCATGCATGGCGCGCGGACGCTCTGGGTACAATGCCAATACGATTAGAAAGAGATCCCGATGCCCAGAGTCAAACGGTCCGTCCGCGAGGGCGGCGCGCCCAATCCCATGGACGCCCTGAACGGTTTTCACATTCCGACCCGATCCTGGTTCACCAGTTCTTTTCCCGCGCCGACCCGCGTGCAGCAGCTTGGCTGGCCGGCGATCCAGAGCGGTCAGTCGACTTTGATTCTCGCGCCGACGGGATCAGGAAAAACCCTCACGGCGTTCCTCTCCGCCATCGATCGGATTATGTTCGACCCCGTTCCGCCGCCGCCCCAGCGCTGCCGTGTTCTCTATATTTCGCCCTTGAAAGCCCTCGCCGTCGATGTCGAGCGCAACCTGCGCGCCCCATTAGTGGGCGTCTCGCGTTATGCCGAGCGTATGGAAATCCCTGCGCATCAGCCGACGGTCGCGATACGCACCGGCGACACCCCCAGCAAGGAGCGAGCCCAGTTCAACCGCACTCCCGCCGACATTCTTATTACGACCCCCGAATCGCTTTTTCTCATGCTCACCAGCAACGCCCGCGAGACCCTGCGCTCGATCCACTGGGTGATCATCGACGAGATTCATGCGATGGTCTCGACAAAGCGCGGCGTGCATCTGAGTTTATCTTTAGAGCGTCTGGAAGAATTGACGGCTCCGCATGGGTTTCAACGCATTGGCCTGTCGGCGACGCAGCGGCCATTGGACGAGGTGGCGCGGTTTTTGGGCGGGTTTGGAGAGGCCCTCACCCCCCCGCCCCCTCTCCCAATTCTGGGAGAAGGGGAGTCAGATGGAGATAGTGAGAATGAGAGTGATTTTGTTCTTGGCGTTGAGGCTGCCGTGCATGCGCTGGAGTCTGATGAAGATCTAACAGTTCCTTCCGAACCTA
>NZ_JBDSQY010000306.1:0-15748 GCF_039929585.1 Capsulimonas sp. | reverse complement strand
CTATTCCCCCGGCGCTAAAGCGTCCGCCCATAGGGCACCCGCCCTTTTTCCCAACAAGCTGCTTCGCAGGGTAAAAGGGGTGCTGATAATTATCATCCATTCACTCGTCACGTGGCCGTGAGGAGTTTGTTTGCGACAGCGCCGTAACTCTTCAAATCTACTTGTCGAGCGAGCAAGGACCATAATTATGAGCGCCCCTTTTACCTCTGGGCAAAGGGGGAGACGAGCCTCAGCGAGTGGGGGAATAGGGCTCGAAATCCCTACTTTGGCCCAAGCACATCGAAGCTGTACAGCGAGTAGCCGTACTGGGTGGCGCGCTTCAGTCCCAGCATCCGCACCCAGCGAGCCTTCACCGGAGCGAACTCGACTGTGTCCAGATCGCCGCCGCTGCTGGTGGTGGTGTAGACGGTCTTCCAGTTCTTGCCGTCGTCGCTCACCTGGATATCGTAGGCGCTCGCATAGGCGCGCTCCCATTGGATGCTGACGCGCGATACGGTCTGGGTATCAACGAGATCCACCGAGAGCCATTGGGGATCGGAAGAAGCGGACGACCAGCGAGAGCTTGGGTTTCCGTCCACGGCATTTTCGGCTGCGTAGTCGTCGCCGTCTTGAACGGAGGAGGCGAAGACTCGCTTGCCGGTGGACAGCGACGGCTGGGGACCGTCTGGATCGGTGGAGCCCATGCCGGGAACGGCGAATGTCCAGTCCGAGGTGAGCTGTACGGTCGTCTTGAGCGGCAAATCGCGTGAGGAAGCGCCGACTTCGATCTCGTAGCTGCCCCCGTCGGCCTTCCATTGCTTGCCGGCGACATCACAGTAAGCCAGATCGCGCGGGGTCAGCACGAACGTCGCGGCCTTGGTCTCGCCGGGCTGAAGCGTGAGTTTGGTGAATCCTTTGAGCTCACGGACGGCCTTGTCGATCTTGGGGCTTGGGTCGTGAACATAGAGCTGAGTGATCTCGGAACCGGCTCGCTTGCCGGAGTTGGTGACGTCGGCGGTGACGATGATTTGTCCCGTGGGTGAAAGATCGGGCTGGGCGACTTTAATATTGGAATACTTAAAAGTCGTGTAGGAGAGACCGTAGCCGAAGGGGTAGATCGGCGTGATCTTCTTCTTGTCGAAGTGCCGGTAACCGACGTAGATCCCTTCGTCGTAGTGGACGATATCTTTGACGCCGGGGAAGTTGCCGAAGTCTGGGTAGTCTTCACGGCGGGCTCCGATGGTGTCGGTGAGCTTGCCGGACGGGTTAACGTCGCCGAAGAGGATTGCGGCGAGCGCGCTGCCGCCTTCTTCACCAGGGAGCCATGCTTCCACGACGCCAGGCACTTTGTCGATCCAGTCGGTTAGCAGCAGCGGCCCGCCATTGTTGAGCACAACAATGGTGTTCTTATTCGCCGCCGCCACGGTGCGGATTAAGTCGGCCTGGGCGCCTTCCAGCGCCATGGAGGATCGGTCCGAGCCTTCCTGCTCGTACGGTCCGCCGACAAAGACAACAGCGACATCGGATTTCTTCGCCGCCGCGACCGCGCCGCCAAATTGAGCCTCGCCGGGGAGCGTCCAGCTCAGGCGCGTCAGGCCCTCGCCAGTTGCCTGGTAGTATTCCAGCTTGATGTCATACTTGTGGCCCGCGACGAGTTCGATATTGCCGGACACCGGGGCGCCGCTGCTGTCGATCCAGTGATCGACAATCGTTTTGCCGTCGATGGTCAGGCGGCAGCCGTCGTCTGCTTCCAGTGCGAACATATACGCGCCGCTCTTTGGCGCGGTCAGAACGCCGGTCCAGCGCACGCTGAAGTTCTCCAGGGCGAAGCCCTTGGGGCGCTGGCTATCGGACCAGTTGAAATCCAATTTTGGGTCGATCCGGGTTGTCGCCGCCTTGCCTTTGAGTTCCTTGTTAGAGAAGTATTCGGCGCGCAGGCCGTGCTGCGTGGACTTGCTGTCGGGGCTGAGCGCGCTTTCGGGAACGACGCTGCCCAGGGAGTCCAGATCGGCCGCCGAAGCATAATTGACTTGGATGCCTTCGCCGACGCGGTTGACGATGCCCTGGTACCCGGACACAGAGTAGAAGGACGAAACCGTGGGACTGCCGCCCGAGGCCATCTGCCAGCTCTTGGCGCGGGGGCCGATCACGGCGATGGATTTGAGCTTGGAGGCGTCCAGGGGCAGAACGTTCGCGTCGTTCTTGAGCAGGACCATGCCCTTTTCGGATGCTTCGCGGGCGAGACGCTGGTGTTCCGGGGAATCGACCACGCCGCCATCAATGGCGCGGCGGCCGTCGAGCACGCCGGAGCGCACCACGCAGCGCAGAATGCGCTTGACGGAATCGTCGATCGCCGCCTGCCGGACCGTCCCGGCTTTCAATGCCTTGACCAGTGCGTCATGCGTGATCAAGCCCGGTCCCGGCATCTCCAGATCGTTGCCGGCGTTGACCACGGGGCCGATCTCGTGTACGCCGCCCCAGTCGGACATCACCATGCCGTCGAAGCCCCACTCGTTTTTCAAAATCTCCGTAAGCAAGTACCAATTCGCCGAGGAGTGATACCCATTGACCCGATTGTAGCTGGACATCAGCGTCCAGACATGGCCGTCCTTGACCGCAGCTTCAAAGGCGGGCAGGTAGATCTCACGCAGGGCGCGTTCGCCGACGCGAACGTCCACGTTGCCCCGGTCGATCTCTTCGTTGTTACAGGCGTAGTGCTTGACGCACGCTCCCACGCCCGTGCTCTGCATTCCCGTAATATACGGCACGACCATTTGGGAGGCGAGATAGGGGTCTTCGCTCATATATTCCGAGTCGCGTCCATTGAGCGGGGAGCGGTGGATATTGACTGCTGGCCCAAGCTCCACCTGGATGCCTGGGCCCTTGTTCAAGGCTTCCATGCCGATGGCGGCGCCGACTCGGCTGATCAGATCTCGGTCCCAGCTCGCGGCGACCGAGACGCCGCAGGGGAACGCCGTCGCCTGTCCTGTCGTCCCGGCTGGGCCGCCGCGAACGCCCGATCCGGCGTCGGCAAACGCCACTGCCGGCACGCCCAGACGCAAAATGGGCTGGGTCGTAAACCCCGTTCCTGTCAAAACCGATAGTCTCTCGTCCTGGGTCATCTTGCCGAATAGGTCGCTGACGCGCGATTCCAGCGGCGCGGTTCGGTCTTGATAGATGGAGGCCGTTTGTGCGTGAACGGCTGAGCCAAGCAGAGAGAGGGAAAGAAGAAGCGTCGCCGCGCCAGTGGATCGGCGGCGAGCGAGGGTATCGAAAATCATGTTCGGGTTAAACGCCTTTCGGCGCCCAGGATGGGCGCCATTGGTGTACGGGAGATGAGAATTTTGACTACATTATATACAAAACCGTCCTGTGAGTCCACCACGAGTTTTTGTGTGAACATCCCATGAAACCATTGCGATCGCCGTAGACAGGCCAGCAATAGAATCAAAACCAAAAATTCTATCAAAAAGATATTGACAGACGGGGGCATCACTGATATAATCTGCGTATACGAATGTGCTTAAAGCATACGTGATTGCTGAAACACTGCGAATGCGTGAAACAGAAATATGTTTCCACAGTATTGACACCCTATCAATGCTCTGTTATAATCGCGTATAGGGATGTGCAGGAATCGCTGTTTGAGTGTGGTCGCTAGACAGTAATGCACTGATGAGAAAGGAGCGCCTATTAAGAAAGAATATGCCTGCCGAACGCAGCACGGCGCTTCTGAAGATTTGAAAATGGTCTTGGGACCAAACGTGAGCAAGATTTCAGACAGCAGGAGCGTAAAGATTGCATTCACGGATGAAAAGCGCAGTCCCAAATCGTTCCGAGATCACACCAGCCATTCCATGGCGCGCGAAGTTTTTATTGGTCTAATTGTATTCAACACGGTATAAAAATGTATTCGTCACACAGGGGTAATGAACATGAAGATTAAAGGTTTCACTCTTATCGAACTGCTCGTCGTCATCGCTATCATTGCGATCCTTGCCGCCATCTTGTTCCCTGTCTTCGCTCAAGCTCGTGAGAAGGCCCGCCAGATCAGCTGCATCTCCAACATGAAGCAGATGGGGCTTGGGATTATGCAGTATCATCAGGACTATGATGAGCAGCTCATCAAGGATTACTACGGATTCCCCTCGGACTGCGCCAGCTGGCCCGGCGGCGGCCCGCACAGCCAAGTCAACTTCTATAGCTGGCGCTATGCGGTACAGCCTTACATCAAGAGTCAGCAAGTGTTCGCCTGTCCGTCGAACGCATTCGCCAATCAATCGTCCGCCTGGTACTTCTCCTCGTCCCGCGCCGACGGCGTCAACGATGACTTCCTGCCCTCCAGCTACGCCGTGAACCAGGATGTGATTGGGTTTGCCTACGGCTACTGCGCGGCTCCTTCGCTCCATGTCGGTTACAGCTCGATTGCACAGATCGACGCCCCGGCGAACCAGATTATGATCGCCGACACTCGCGCTCCTTACAACGACACCAAGGCGAAGTGGGTTGGCGCTGACAGCGTCGGGGCCGCGAACGGTCCCGGTGTTCCCGGAGCTGGCACTGACTTCAAGGGCGGAACGGTTCCAAACTTCGGACCTTTGGGAGAGTTCCAGAATCACCAGGGACAGGTCAACTTCATGTTCGCCGACACGCATGTCAAGTCTATGAAGCTTGTGCGTACCGTTCAGCCGGTCAACATGTGGCTCAGCAAGGACGATGCAGGCGTCGATGAGACCCCTGCTGTTATCCAGGGATACGTGAACACTATGCCGAAGGAATACAAATAATTGAGTACTCCGATGCAAGGATTGCTTCCGACCATTGGGTTGCTTGGGGGCCTGATGCTTGCTGGCTGTTCCCACAATGATCAAGCCGCAGCGCCGACGGGGCCGCCCCCGCCGCCGCCCGCCAGTGTTCAGAAACTGCCGCCTGGGGCGCAATCCGCGATCTCCAGCGCGGTTCCGCCCAATGATCTGAACAAGGCGCAGCCAGCTACTCGTTAATCAAATATGGTCGTGATGCAGGCGGCTTTCGAGCCGCCTGCATTTTTTTCGTCCCCACCTCTTCGCTTATCAATCTCCCAGAATTTTGCATTTTTGCTTTCAAATCGATATATTTCGTATGATTGTATCGAAAAGTCATGGTAAGATATTGTGGCTGCCTTTCGCTTGTTATAATCCTCGCACGGTAGTTCTCAAAAATCTTAAGCCGCTCTTCCAATCATCGTTTTATGGTCATCCATCTCATCATGAAGTTATCGTCCCAAACCAAGCGTGCGATCTCCGACAACGTCGCGACGTGCAGTCTGCTGCTGACGCTGGCGCTTTTGATCGCCATTTGCCTGCTGTCTTATCTTTCCGTGAATCACTTTTTGCGCAACAATCGTGATGTCACGCATACGTATCAGGTCATGGAGAAAATCCGGTCTGTGCTGTCCGATCTGAAGGACGCTGAAACCGGGCAGCGCGGTTACCTGCTGACGGGAGACGCAAGCTACCTCCAGCCTTATTATGCCGGCAAGAGCGCGTTGACGCATGATATGGATGCTCTGCGCGCGCTGACCAGAGACAACCTGTCCCAGCAGCGCCGGGTAGACGCTTTGCAGGCGCTGGCGGCGTCCAAAACAGCGGAGCTGGACCAAACCATTGCGCTGCGACAGCAGGCGGGAGCTGTGGCGGCGCTTCGCATGGTGCGGTCCGGAAATGGCAAGCGCACCATGGATCGGGCGCGCGAAATCGTGGCGCGGATGCGGGTCGAGGAAGAACGCCTGCTGAAATTACGGACCGGCGCGACAGAGAAAGCCGGCGTGATGGCCCAGCTTGTCAGCGTATTCGGCGGGCTGGTTTCCGCGCTGTTCATCGTGCTTGCGATCCGCTACGTCAGCAAATATTTGCGTGAACGCGAGCGTTCGGAAGCGGAAAATCTCCAGCTTGTGGAGTCGGCGCGGCTTGCCGCCGTGCAGCAGCGAATATTTTTGAAGGATGTGCTCGCCTCCGTGACTGAGGGGAAACTGGCGTTGTGTGACACGGCAGAGGAACTGCCGTCTCCCCTGCCGGTGTTTGAGGAGACGATTTCACTCAGCGCAAACGGTGCGCTGAAGGCGCTTCGCCACGCCGCCGCGCGTGCGGCGCGTGTTAGCGGTTTTACTGAGGACCGGGTTCAAGATTTCGTGACGAGTATCAGTGAAGCGGCAATGAATGCTGTCACACATGGCGGCGGCGGCGAGGCGATTGTACGCGCGGACGGCGGGGAGCGCGTCCAGGTATGGGTGACGGATCAGGGCAAGGGGATCGCGATCGACGTTCTGCCGCAGTCCACGCTGGAGCGCGGCTATAGCTCGGCGGGCTCGCTGGGACACGGCTTTTGGCTGATGCTTCGCATGTGCGATAAGGTCTGGCTGCTGACAGGCCCGCAGGGAACGACGGTGATCCTCGAGCAGACCGAGAGCGCTCAGGACGCCGCCTGGATGCGCGGCGACGGTCGCCAAAGCGTCGCCGCCTTCAAAACCGTGGGGGGAAGCGGAAACGCCAGCTTGTCGGATGTCAAGAACCTATCGATCCAGATACGCACTTTCTGACAAGACGTTTGACGATCGCTCAGCGCGGCTGGGCGACCGCCACCAAAAGACAGACATCGTCGCGCGCTACGCCTCCGCGCGAAACTTCATCCACTCCCTGCGTTAGCCTCCGCGCGAGTGTCTCCGCCAGCCCTGCTCTTTTGTCTTCCTCGGAAGAGGTTTCCCGCTCCAGCAGCGCGGCTACCCCGTCCACGCCGAGCATTTCCATTCTATTGGGGCCACATTCAGTCACGCCATCCGTGAAGATCGCCAGGGCGTCTCCGGCCCTGAGCGTGATTTTATGCTGGCTGAAAATGGCCTGCTCATCCATGCCCAGCACGGGACCCGTGGGAAAAAGCATCTCGACCCGGCAATCGTCCGCTCTTCGGAACATGGCGGGCTCCTGTCCGCAGTTGACATACGATAGTTCGCCGGAGACCGTATCGTAGCAACCAACAAACAGCGTTGCGAACCCAGAGAGCAGCGCGTTTACGGAGATAACATGATTGAGATCACTGACCGCGGTCTCCAGGGTGGATTTGGAGTAGAGGAAGGCGCGCAGCATATTCCGGACGGTCGCGACCTGCGCCGCCGCCGCCAGTCCCTTACCGCTGACGTCGCCGACGATCAGGGCCACCCGATCCTGCGTGATGGAAAACACATCGTAGAAATCGCCGCCAACGCCCGCTTCCTCCAGCGCCGCCTTGTAGCGGTTCGCCAGTGTCAGGCCCGGCGCGCTTTCCGGCAGGCGCGGCTGAAGCGCCCGCTGAAGCTGTTGCGAAATATTACGCTCGCGCTGGGCGGCGCGGGCCGTCTCCACCGCGCCGCGCACCTGAACGGCCACCGCCTCCACCAGCGTCACCTCATCGTCCGTCCAGACTCGGGCTTCGGAAGCCATCATGACTGTGAGCGCGGCCAGCGGACGTCCCTGATCGAAGAATGGCACGGCGACATACGAGCGCTGACCCGTCTCTAGAAATAGCTTCACCAGATTGCCGGGAAGCGGCGCCTCCGCGACATCCGCCACCACGACGGTCTTTCCCTCCGGGTAGATGTCCATGATCGCCATGCCGCGATCGCCGAGAGACCACTCGCCTTCCAGAGAGGCGACACCGTCCCGCCTCCAGTCCTCCTCGATCCGCGCTGTGTTGTGCTCGTCATCATAGAGCACATAGAAGCAGCGATCCACGTTCAGCTTCTCGCCCAGCAGCATCAGTGCTTTGGACTGAGGCGAAGCGCTGTTGGCGCTCCAGAGGACCGCGTGTCCGACTTCGTTGACGAGAGCTTCGCGCTCGGCTCGTGTCTGCGCCTCCACCAGAAGGGCCTCGCGCTCGGCTTCCAGCGCTTTGCGCTCCGTGATATCAGTCATCAGCGCAAAAGTGCCTGCATAGTCGTCGCCCTCGCGCTGTACGGAAACGTTCGCGAGCATATGAACCCCCGAGCCGTCCTTATGGCGCATACGCACCTCGTATTGCTCGCGGGGGCGGCGCAGGCCAGGCTCGCGGCGCGTTCTTATCGCATCCATATCCTCCGGAAACACCAGCTCATAAACCGAAAGCCCGATCAGCTCCTGAGACGTATACCCGAGCATTTCCTCCATGCGGGGATTGATGTAGGTAATTCGATCGCCGGCGTCCGTGATCGATACGCCTTCATTGGCGGTTTCCAGAAGCCGGCGATAACGCGCTTCGCTTTCGGCCAGAGCGTCCGCAGTGCGCCGCGCCTCTTCCGCCGCATCCTGCGCTTCCTGCTGTGCGCTGCGTTGGGAATTGCTAATCGCGGAAACACTGAGACCGACAATGATAAAAATAATCAAAGTCGTCTTGTCGACACTCCAGCCACCTGAGAAAAATACCTTGGGAGTAATGAAAAGGTAAGTCGCCAGTATGGCGGATGCGATGATTGACGCGACGCCTCCGCCCCATCCGCCGATCCATGCGCTGAACACAAGGGCGGGGAGGTACATAATGAACGGCGCGCGGGGCCCTAAGGCCGGGGTAAGAGCATGGCGCAAAAGCGTCGTGAGGAGGATGCTGGCTGCGACAAGCAGATATGTACGGACCGGGGAGTCCGATCTGAATTTAAACCAAGAGCTTTTGCTGGACAACGGCGCGTTCCTGCCTGGCTGCTCGTTCGTTGCAGCCGCGATCGACAGAGTTATTATAGCACGCCGAGCCGCTGGAGATTAGGGGAGCCGATCAAGAATCCGGTGGAATTGCGTGCGTCATCCCATCTAGGGAGGATGAGACGACGCACAATGTGGCTATTTCAGGTATTCCGAAGCGATGGTTTCCAGCGCGAACGGCGTTCCATTCGCGACGGAGAATACCGTCTCGGCGTCCTGTTCCCGTTCGACTGTTTCACCCCGTGCCTGGGCGTGCAGCATGAGCAGATCGTAGAGGTTCGGCTTGGTCATTTCGACCAGAGATTTCAGCGTCAGCTGAATGCCGCTCAGATTCTCCGCGACGTTGACCTGCCATCGCGGATGGCTTTTGAGAGCGATGTCGCACCAAATGACTTGATCGTTCAAAAGGTCGATGACGATCGGGATCGCGCACTGCGTATCGGCGGTAACGTCAAGCCGGTCCTGAACCGTTTTTGCCTCAAAAATCTCGCCGGAATCGGGATGCGTCCGCGCCATCCAGCCCGCGAAGCACTCCGGCAGATCCACAAAGGGCTGCTGCGTGTAGCTCATCAAGACCATCACGACGAACGCCGCGCCCTGTTCTATGAGTTTGCTCGGCGTAATATCGATGAACTCGCTCGCGCCCTTGGGGGCGTCCACGATGTCGCCGCTGTGACAGCCTCCCAGAGCCGCAAGGTTGTAATACGATACGGTTTCGGAAAGATGGAACTGCTCGTCGAACATCGCGGCCGAAAGGTCGATATCGGTGCGGTCCGATCCGTTCTTCCACCAGACGAAGAAGCGAAGCGCCTCGCTCGCGGGAAGCGGCATCCGGCTGCCCCGCGTGACTGTCCGCAGCGCCTTCGACGCCGACCGCTGCGAGAACGGGACGACATAGTTCTTCAGCGTCGGGTCCACATAGCACTTGCCCAGCGTTGGCAGCGTCGCGAAGCGAGCGCGGAGCGTTTCGGAGCAGATATCCGCAATGGCCTTGCAGATCTCCTCCCGAAGGTCCGGCAGCGTGTTCTCCACGCCCTGCACCTTCGCGAGATTTCCCTTGGGAAAGAACACGCGCATCTTGTCTCGGACGTGTCGATGCTGAAAGTGATTTCGCACTTGCAGCAGCACGGGCGTCGAGATCTGAGCGGCCGACGCGCCAAACGCCGTCACCACTTCCTCGGAGGATTTCCCAAGCCGCAGCAAGTGGTCGAGCCGCCGGGCGAGGTCGCCGGGACGCGTTTCAAGCCGCCGCAGCGCCGCATCCACGTCCTTGTTCGCCAGAGCGCGCTCCACCTGGCCGTTAAACGTGGCGAAGGGCAGATCGTTGCGCAGAACGTCGAACGATGCGGCGGCCTTCGGGTAACGCGCCCGGAACTCGCCGGCGTGCAGACGCTCGCCCAGGCGAATCCAGCGACCCTTCCAGCGCAGCATATCCTCCGTGGCGTTCGCCTGGCGATCGAGCAGCGCGAGCAGCATCCGGCGCTGTGGGCGCGAGAAGACAATGAACTTAGTGGCGTCCGCAAGCGACACGTCGCCGCCGCTCATGGCGACGGCGATCCGCAGCACATCGGTCGCCGTCCGCGCGTACTTCTCCACGAATTCCAGGGCGTTGGAAGTATGACGGATCAGCAGTCCGCAAAGATACGCCGCGTTCTCTTTCTGCGGGACTGCATCCGGCAGCAGCGCTCCGATGCGATTTCCATAGCTCTCTACAAACCAGGACAAATCTTCTTTATCCTGCTGGGAAAGAGACGTATTGGAGCCAGCGATCTGCGTGAAGAGAAGTTCGAACTCACCCACCTCGCCCAGATCGATCATTTGCAGTTCAACGTTGTCGAGTAGCGGGAAGCGCTCTTTGATCTCCGAAAGCGGCAGCAGCCGTCCCCGGCTCCAGTAATGGACGATGGCGTTGAGGTACAGCTCGCCCGCGCTCATTTCCATGACCTGGGTTGGGAAGTTCGGATACATCGGCTTGAACTTATGATCGGCGCCTTTGCTCTTGCGCAGATCCGCGATCAGCTCCTGGTAGAGCTGTGTCAGCTGATCCAGCGACAGGGCGCGAAGCGCCTCGATCAGTCGTTCCGACAGTCCGTAACCCAGGGCTTCCAGGTTTTTGGACATCGCCGCGATCACGTTCGATGGGAGAAGGCCGTCGCCAAGCGGCGCGTCAAGACAGATCTTGCCGCGCCGCCGGAGGTAAATGGAGTTATTCATGGTATTTGGAAAGCGGCGGAGCTAAGGGTTTGATGTTTTTCAACGAGTAGAAGGAAGCTCCGCCATAGCCAAATGTGAACGTCGTGGAAACTGAAGGCTCTAAGTTTCACCCAAAGAATTTTAGAAGGAAGAACCCTCATAGCCACGACAAGTCCATAATACCGCGAAATTTCGTTCTTTTCGATCGTGCGCCGCCTGCGCCTCAATCACATTGTCGCCGGAAGTGTGGGATTTGATAAAGAGTGGGAATGGAAATCGTTTCGGGCGGCGCCATAGCCCTGGGTTCCGGCTCTCTGAATTTTCAGAGAAAACCGATTGCGCCCATCGCAGCACTCCTGGCTTCTCTCAAAGAAGCCGAAAGCTCGAAACCCAGGGCTATGGCGCCGCCCGAAACGCGGGCGGGAAAGTTATCGCACGAGTTCTTCTTCCAACTGTTCCAAGGTCTTGCCCTTGGTTTCAGGCAGGCTGCGCAGGATAAACACGAAGCCCATCAGACAGATCGCGCTGTAGAGCCAGAACGTGCCGGCCGGCCCGAGCTTCGCGTTGAGTATCGGGAACGTGAATGTGAGGATAAAGCTTGCGATCCATAGCGCGCTCACCGCAACCGCGACGGCAGCGCCTCGGATCCGGTTCGGGAAGATCTCCGAGATCACGACCCACGTCACCGGCGCCAGTGAAGCGCTGTAGCAGGCGATGGCGCCGAGCACCAGGATCAGCAGCGGCGCGCCCTGGACGCCTGCGTGGTAGCAGAAGCCCATCGCACAGTAGATCACCGCCAGCGCGGCGGAGCCGAAGAGCATCAACGGCCGGCGTCCTTTGTCGATCAAGACCATCGAGACAAGGGTGAAGAGCAGGTTGACCGACCCCGTCCAGGCGATGTTCTTCAGCACCGTGGAGATGTCGTATCCGGCGGCTTTGAAGATATCCTCGGCGTAATTGAAGATGACGTTGATGCCGCACCACTGCTGGAACACCGCGAGGGTGACGCCGATCATAAAGACGCGCGCCATCCGGGGATGCAGCAGATCCCGGAACGTCGCCTTCTCCTGATTTTGCGCGCTGAGCGTCGCCTGATCGCTCTCGATCTCATCGGCGTAAGCAGGTCCGCCGATGCGGGTGAGCGTCTTCCTTGCCGGGGCCATCATTCCCTTCGTCATCTGCCAGCGCGGGCTTTCGGGGACGAAGAACATGCAGACAAAGAACAGTATCGACGGGACGGCGGTGATCGCGAACATCCAGCGCCAGCCCTGCTGTCCATACCAGGAAGTCCGGATAAACTCGTCCGTGGCGCCCGCCGGCAGGTTGCGCACCACATAGAAGTCGATAAATTGCGCGAGGAGAATCCCCACCACTACCGTCAGCTGATTGACGGCGACGAGGCGGCCGCGCACGTTCGCCGGCGCCACTTCGGAGATGTAAAGCGGCGACAGACTGGACGCGAGCCCGATGGCGACGCCGCCCAAAATTCGCCACGCCACAAACGTATCGAAACTATTGGCAAGCGCGTTGCCGATCGACGTCACTGTGAACAGCAGCGCCGACGCGATCAGCAGCCGCTTTCGTCCCAGGCGATCGCTCATTGTCCCCGCGACGACGGCGCCGATCAGGCAGCCCAGTAGCGCGCAGCTATTGACCCATCCCGACGCCGACGCGCTTTTGATCTGAAAGAAGCTCTCAAAGAACGGCTTCGCGCCGCCGATCACGACCCAGTCGTAACCGAAGAGCAGGCCGCCGAGTGCGGCGACGATGGAGATGAGCCAAACGTAAGAGGCGTTCACTTGAACCGCGCTCGTATTCGTTTGGGCCCTGTTTTGGTCGATCAGCATTGGTCTGTGTCCTTATGAGACGGGTTGGCGTCGTCTATGGCGCTCTGGCTAACATCGCCGCCGGGTGGCATGCCTGTAGCTCTGGACAGGCATGTGTTGCGATTGAGAAAAAACGCCGTGTCCTGCTTCGTACGTGGTCCATGCCTGTCCAGGGCTACAGGCATGCCACCCGTGGCGTAGGGCGTCAAAGGGTTAGCTCTGTTCGATACTTCGCAGCATCTCCGCCGCGAGCGCGTGGCTGGGATCGCTTTCCAATATCGCGGCCAGCAGTTTGCGTGCGTGATCGGCTTCACCCAGGCCCGCCAGCGCCTGCGCTTGTAAGAAGCGCGCCGCAGTCTCCTGACGCTTCTGGATATCGTCGTCGAAGAGCAGCATGGTCGGCAATGACGTGGCGAAGTAGTCGATCTTCGCTTCTTCATTCTCCAGCGCCTTGGCGTATTCCAGCAGGGAAGAGAGCATCGACCGCGCCTGTGCTTCGTCTCCGAGCCGACGCCAGGCGAGGGCAGAGAAGTAGGTCATCTCGGAGAACGATCGGACGCTCATCTCCTGGAAGTCGCCGCGTGCGGTGGCCGCCGTCGTCCAGTGAGTTCGCGCGGCGTCGGTATCACCTGACTGATCGCAGGCTTCACCGAGCCAGTAATGGATGTCGCTCTGGTTCGCCAGCAGATGCTTTGCTTCGCTGAGGCCGGCGGGCGCGGTGAGGGCGGCTTCAAAGCAGCGGCGGGCTTCGGCGGGATCGCCTTCGGTCAGGGCGACGCGGCCGAGGGCGAGGAACGTGCGGACGTACTGGCCGAGCGCCTGCCCTTCGCCGCCTTCCCAGGGTTGGAATCGGCGCCCTTGCAGAAGCTCCATCGCCATCCACGGCTGATCGGTCTGGTTGTAGAGTGCGCACATCTCCACGCACAAATCGTCGCGGCGACGCACCAGATCCTGGCGCGCCGCCAGGGCGCGCAGGCGCTCTTCGGGAGCGACGCCCATGCGTTTCCAGAGCTGGTCGCGCTCGAACAAAAGCCGTGCGTCGTCTGGAGCGGCGGCGACGGCGCGGTTGTAGGCGTCACGCGCCGACTTGGGATCGGCGGCGATGTTGAAATAGCCGATGCCCAGGTTGCGCCATGGGATGGAGAACGACGGATCGATCGCCACGCTTCGCTCCCAGAAGCCGATCGCTTCCACATGGCGGCGGCGGTCGTAGAGCAGGCATCCGAGATAGTAGGGCGCCTGCGCATCCTTGGGATTGGCCCGAATGGCGGCCTCCAGGATGGCGATCTCTTCGAGGCGCGCGGGGAAGCAGTAATCGGTCGACTGCGCCGCGCCCTCTTGATACCAGCGCCGCGCTTCGTTGGCCTTGCCCATACATTTATTCAGCCACCCGAGCGTGTAACACAGCATCGGCGCCGCGCCCCAGCTCTGCGTGGGCAGGCTGCCGTCGCCGCCAGCCTCTGTGCTGATGACGCGTTCGATGAGCGCGATGGCTTCCGCATACAGACCGGCCCGCGCCTGATCATGGATGATGTCGAGCAGAGCTTGCAGATCGGCTGCTGGCGTTTTGCCCAATAAGGTTCGCGCCCATCCGTCCAGTGGATCCAGACGTAGCGTCTCCGCGATCAGATAGTCGGATTCGTCGAAGTAGGTCAATTTGCTCAGGGCGACGGCTTTGAGATCGCGGGCGCCCAGCCGGTCGGAATCGAGACGAAGGGAGCGATCCAGATGCTCGATCGCGTCGGCCCAATTTCCACGCCGGCAGTCGAGTTCGGCGATCGCGTGGTAGGCCGCCGCGCCCCATGCCTGGTTCCAGGCGGCTTTGTAGAAGGCGGCATAGGCGGCGTCGAAGAGCGCTTTGGATGGCGGCGTGGCGTCCAGCTGGAAGCGCAGGCACATGCCCAGATTGTAATACGGCTCGCCGTCGTACGGGTTCGGGTTGCGGAAGGTCAGGCGCTCGATTGCCTTGCGGAAATGCGCCTCGGCAAGCTCCAACTCGCCGCGCCGCAGGCGCCAGAGGCCAAGCGCGTTGTTGCAGCGGGCGTCCATCGGATCGCGCCGCAGCGCTTCTTCCCAGTAGGGAACGGGGCTGCGCGTCGCATGACGGTACTGTTCCAGGTGCAGGCCGGTCAGATACAGCTCATCCGCGCTCGTAATCTCGGCGGGCATGGGAGGCTCGGTCGCGGCGGCGAACTCGTCCGCCGGCGTCACGTCACCGGGAGCATATTTCAGGATTTCACGGCCTTTGTAGTTCAAAACACGCAGCGTCATGCTCTCGGCGTTCACTCCGGCGGGAACTTCGCAGCGTGTCACAAAGGGCGCGGACGGCGACAGATCCGCGCGCCACATCTTGGAAAAATCGAGACCAAGCAGCTGAATTTCGGCGTCTTCGAAGACTGAGGTTACGCTGACGCCGATCTTCGCGGCGTCGTCGCCGATTTCCAGGCGGACGGCGCAGTCTAAATTGGCGTGCTGCGCGGCGCCGATCTTCTGGATGGGATACCAATACTGGCTCCAGGTCTTCGTTTCCCCGGGCTGCAAAAACGAAAAATCGGGCTGGTTGTCGGTGTAAACTCCGGCCATCAGCTCGATATAGGGCCGCTCATCGTCGGACAGATTTCTGTCCCAGGCGTAGCCGAACTCATGGTTGCCCCAGGTCCATTGCTTCTTGCCCGGGGAGATATGATGGTTTGCGATATGCACGACGCCGGCGTGCGCCTTGTGATCGTAGCCGCCGAAGAAGTCTTTGTGCGATCCCATCGCCATGTAAGAGGTCGGAACGGGAATATTCGCATACCAGGACAGATCGTTGGCGGCGTAGGCCGGAAGACCTTCCCATGGAGAATCCGACAGCAGGGCCGGGGGGACGAATCGCGCGGGGATTTCGGACACTGGAACGCCGTTTGCCGCGCGACCGGCGTAGTCCACGCCGTAATAGCGTGCCTCGCAGAGCGGATATGCGCTGACGGCGCGCTTGGCGTGATCGGCGACGTGGGTGACATCGGGGGGCAGGAACGATTGATAACCCTCGTGGACATCGGCGCAGAGATTCGCCCACCACAGAAATGT
>NZ_JBDSQY010000305.1:0-29806 GCF_039929585.1 Capsulimonas sp. | reverse complement strand
CATCAGCACCATTCTGCGCCAAACTATCCGCCAGCTCATGACCCCGGATCGATTGCGCGGCCGTATGACGTCGGTCAATATGATTTTTTTCATGGGCGGGCCGCAATTAGGAGAGTTTGAAACGGGCATTGCCGCGAACCTGCTGGGGACACCGGGCGCGGTGATTTTGGGCGGCGTGGCGTGTCTGGCGACAGTGGCGTGGGTTGCGGCGAAGGGACGAGTACTGAGAAACTACGAGTTTGATGCGGAAGCGAAGGTTCCGTAGGCCGCTGCAAGTCCCTATTCCCCCACTCGCTGAGGCTCGTTTCCCCCTTTTTCCCAACAAGCCGCTTCGCGGGGTAAAAGGGGCGCTCATAACTATAATCCTTGCTCGCTCGACAAGTCGCTGTGAAGACAAAATTCAGCATACCAAATAAAGAACAGCCCATTAACTCGTGATTGTGTCAAGAGTGAATGGGCTGTAATGATTTGCTCCCCTTTTCCCCTGCGAAGCAGCTTGCTGGGAAAAAGGGGGAAACGAGCCTCAGCGAGCGGGGGAATAGGGCCGCTCTAACTCCCCGACGCCACCTTTGCCGCGACGGCGTTTCCGTTCTTCGCCGGCGTTCGGGTTAGCGCGGGCGCGGGGCCTGGACTGACCATGGATCGGTCGGCGAACGTTGTGACGCGATCGGGAGTTACGGCGATCTTATCAAATGTGGCCAGGGCCTGGGCGACGACCTGATCCATGTTGTAGTACTTGTACGTCGCCAGGCGGCCGACGAAGTGGACGCCGCGCGTGCTGTCGGCGAGCGCTTTGTACTTGTTGTACTGCTCGGTGAACTCGGGCTTGGGGATAGGATAGTACGGATCACCTTCGGCCTGCGGGAACTCGTACACCACGCTGGTCTTGTCGTGCTTCTGGCCGGTGAGCTGCTTGAACTCCGTCACCCGCGTATAGGCATGGTCGTTCGGATAGTTCACGACGGCGACCGGCAGATGCTGCTCGGTGTCCAGCGTTTCGTGCTTGAACTCCAGCGAGCGGTAAGGCAGCTTGCCGTACCGATAGTCGAAGTATTCGTCCACAGGGCCGGTGAAGATGATCTCGTTGCATGGGACCATGCTCTTGATCTCACGATAATCTGTGTTTAGCATGATCTTGATGTTCGGATGATCCAGCATCTTCTCGAACATGCGGGTGTAGCCGTGCAGCGGCATCGCCTGGAACTTGTCGGTAAAGTAGCGATCGTCGTGATTGGTTCGTGTGGGAACGCGCGCCGTGACGGACGCGTCGAGCTCCGACGGGTCCAGCCCCCACTGTTTGCGCGTGTAGTTCTTGAAGAACTTTTCGTAAAGCTCGCGGCCGACCTTGCTCACCACGACGTCTTCCGATGTCCAGCAATGATCCTTCGGTTCGGCTTTGGAGGCGAAGAACGCGTCGATCGTGCTCTCATCCAGGTTCAGATCGTACAGCTTATTCACCGTGTCGATGTTGATCGGCATCGGGACCAGCTTGTCGTCGACATGAGCCAAGACGCGATGCTCGTACGGGCGCCATTCGGTGAACTGCGACAGGTAATCGAAAATCCGTTCGGCGTTCGTATGGAAGATGTGCGGACCATACTTGTGCACCAGGATACCTTCGTCGTTGTAATGATCGTAGGCGTTGCCGCCGATATGGCTGCGGCGATCCACCAGCAGGACACGCTTATTTAATTGGCTCGCCAGGCGTTCCGCAAGGACCGATCCCGCGAAGCCCGCGCCGACAATCAGGTAATCAAACATGTGTGATCTCTTCTTTCTGTGATACACGTTCATGACCGGTAACGGATGCTCCGGCTTCGTTCAAGACGCGGTCGATCATTTCCGACATTCGTCCCCAGGTAATATCCCAGGACATCTTGCCTAATAATTCATCGGCCTTCGTCTGCCGCGCAGCGCCATCCTCAGACAGCAATTCTTCTACCGCCGTCACGAACTCCTCGGGAGTATCGGCGATCTTCACGAGGCCCTCATCGCCGTAAGGACGAACGACGTCTTTGATGGATGTCGAGACGACGGGCTTTCCCGCCGCCAGGTATTCCGGCGTCTTTGTCGGACTGATAAAGCGCGTCGATTCATTGCGCGCAAAGGGAAGCATCGCCACATCCCATCCAGAGAGATAGGACGGCAGTTCCGCGTAAGACTTCCCGCCAAGATAGTGGATGCCGGGCGCCTTCGGCAGAGAAGCTTCGTCGATTTTGACGACTGGGCCAATCATGATCAGACTCCACCCGGGGCGCAGCTTCGCCACTCCTTCGAGAAGCTCCAGGTCGGCGCGCTCATCAATCACGCCGTAGAACCCAATGCGCGGATGGGCGATATCCGTCTGATCCGCCGGGTCTATTTGCAGCTCACGGCCCTGGGCGAAGTGGGGAACGTCGACGCTGCTTGGGAACGCATGCACGCTCGGATGCTGGGAGCGTTTTGCTTCGTAGATGCTCTGTCCACCGGTGAATACGAGATCGGCCTTTTTGTAAAGATCCTGCTCGCGCTCCAGCAGCTCCGGAGGAGCGCCCTGGAACGCCGAGAGTTCGTCCATGGCGTCGTAGATCACGGCCCTGGGCGTAAAGCTCTTCGTAAAGGCGATCGCCATCGGGGTGTAATACCAAAAGACATAGTCGTCAATTTTGCGTTCGGCAAAAAAATTACCCAGGAGGTCTTCCTGGATACGTTCCACTTGTTCGGCGGGCAGTCCGCCTGGGAGGTGCGGCACGACGACTTCCACGCCGTCCGGCCTCTTACCGGCTTCCATACGGGGAGAATCCGAGTCGAAAACAGGCTCTTCGACAAAGAAGACGCGATGGTTGCGAGCGCACCGACTCAGAAGATGCTGTGGTCTCTGGTAGACAAAGTCCCAACGCAGATGAGATAGACAGACCAAATCGTAAGCCACGGGTATCTTCTTCTCCTTTGGATAATAGTGTATGTTTCAGTGCGAAACGTTGACAGAGGGTTCATACCCACCGGCAAAGAATCGCTAAACCTTGCTTCTGGTCGGCGGCGTGTGAAAAGTGTCGATTATAGTAGACAAGTGATTACTGTATAAGCGTTTTGATGGTGACTGGTGTTTAGTGGTTGTATGACAAGACTGCCAATGAGGGAGTGTGATGGTGAAAGCAAAGAGAAGAGGGGCTAGGATTTGAGGGCCGGAAGATACACGCGAATCTCTGTTCCCGCATTTGGCTCGCTTTGAACGGTGAAGCGGCCGCCGTGGGCTTCGGCGATTCGGGCGCAGATGGCGAGGCCGAGGCCGCTTCCCGGGGCTGAGCGGGCGCTGTCGGCGCGCCAGAAGCGCTCGAAGATGTGCGGCAGGTCCTCGGGAGCAATGCCGATCCCCATGTCACACACGGCGATGACGCACTCCGGAGCATTGTTCTCGGGTGAGTTCTCGACGAACGCTGCGATGGTAACCAGATCGCCGGAGCGGGAGTACTTCACGGCGTTATCCACAAGGTTGCGCGCCAGCTGGCGGAGCTGAGTGAGATCGCCCAGAACCCGGACCGGATGATCGGCGCCTGTGAGGGAGAGTGTGACGCCCTTGTCTTCGGCCTCTCGTTCGAAATGCGCGGCGGTCGACTCGCACAGCTGTCTCAGATCGATCGCCTCGAGAGTGGCGTTGTTTTGAATTTGGCCTGCGCCGGACTGCGCCAGGAAGCTCAGGCTTTCGACGATGTGGGTCATCTGCTGGATCTCTTCCAGCGCGCTGTCCAGGGTCGCGATGTACTCTTCATTTGAGCGTGGACGCGCCAGGGCCAGCTCCATCTCGCCGCGCAGAACCGTCAGGGGCGTGCGCAGCTCATGTGAGGCGTCGGCGGCGAACCGCTGCTGGGTTTCCGCGAAGCGCTGTTTCGCCTCGAACGCTCGGTGCAGACGAAGCGTCATTCGGTTCAGTGTCGCGACAAGATGGCCGACTTCGCTGTCCGTTTCCGCAGGCGCCGGCAGCAGAGGACCGGAGAGATTGTCGACTTCCAGCTGCTCCGCTTCCGTCGCGATCCGCTGGATCGGGCGCAGGACGCCGCCGACAAGAGCCCATCCACCCAGGACGGCGACTGCCGCCATCGCCAGTACGGCGGCGATCAGAAAAACTGAAATCTTCGCCAGGGCGTCGGAATCATGGTCCCAGGGAACGGCGATGACCAAAACAAGCGGACGCTCGCTCACTCGGATCGGCGCGATGAGAACACGCATTCGGCTCTCCTCATTCGGTCCGGCGAACGTGTAGCGTGCGGCTCCGCCGGGCGAAGGGAGCTTGACATGCTCCAATGATGGCGCCAGTTGCGGCTGTCCCGCCAGACTAGGGGAAAGGGCGATCGTCTCATTTTGAGGCGAGGCAAGGCGAACATAAACGGAATCGAACTGGAGGAGACCTTCAAATCCTTCACCCGTCCGTCCCGACCCTTGAAAGCTCGACACTGCCTCGCTCAATTCTCCGTAAGGGCCTTCCGCCTCTTGATCGCCTTTGGTGGGAGCCGTGGCCCTTTTGACTTCCATCGCCAGAAATGCGTCTGTTTCCGCAAGCAGGGCTTCTTTTGCGCCGATGTAAACGCAAATGGCGGCGGAGGTAAGAATGAAGATCAGCGCGCCGCCATACCATGCGGTCAGCCGAAATCGCAGAGAGCGTGTCCATGCGAATGGCCGCGAAGATTGGGAGCTATTCGGAGAGGGCATTGCGGCTTTCCAGGCTGTAGCCGACGCCGCGCATCGTGTGGATCAGCTTTCGCTCATGTCCGCGGTCGATCTTGTTGCGCAGATAATTGATGTAAACATCGACAACATTGGTGCCGCCGTCGAAGTCGAAGTCCCACACATGCTCGGCGATCATCGTTCGGGAGAGGGACTGCCCCGCGTGCCGCATAAGATAATCGAGCAGCGCATACTCTTTTGCGGTCAGCGTGATTTCCTGGCCGGCGCGGGTGACTCGGTGACGGGCGGGATCGAGGATGAGGTCGCCGACGACGAGTTTGGGCGATCCGGTCTTTCCGCGCCGCAGAAGGGCGCGGACGCGCGCCAGCAGCTCGCCCAGCGCAAATGGTTTGACCAGATAGTCGTCCGCGCCGGCGTCCAGACCCGCGATCCGGTCCTTCACGGCGTCGCGCGCGGTCAGCATCAAGATCGGAGTTCCCGTCTGCGCCTCGCGGATCGCCATACAGACATCCAGGCCGCTGCGGAGCGGCAGCAGCCAGTCCAGCACGACCAGGTCGTAATCGTACGTCAGCGCCCGCTGCAGTCCGGCTTCGCCGTCATGCTCGACATCGACGGCCTGCCCCTCTTCCTCCAGCGCGCGGCGCAGGAAGGAGGCGACCTTTTGTTCGTCTTCCACGATCAGTATTCGCATAAGTTCTGCTTCCATGGTACCCGAAGCCGCCAAATTGCCGGCGGTCGGCCGCCGCTCTCCCGATGAAATATCCGACATGGGCTATCCTCCTAATGCGCTAGCTCTTGTTCGACCAGCGTGAAGTCCTCCGCCGCGCTCCGCGTCGGTTTGAGATGCGGCGGATGTGTTGCAATGAATAAGACCGGCGCGACGATCAGTGTGAAGAGAGTGGAGACCGTGAGGCCGCCGATGACCGCGATCGCTAGCGGCTTCTGCATCGCCGCGCCGGCCCCGAGACCCAGGGCCAGCGGCAGCAGCGCCAGAATGGCGCCGACCGTGGTCATGAGAATGGGCCGCAGACGCAGACGAGCCGCCTCGATCATCACTTCAATCACTGGGCGATCCGGTCCGAGCCTTTGCAGATGATTGAAGAAGTCGAACAGGACGATCCCGTTCTCCGTCACGATGCCGACGATCATGACCGCCCCAGTAAAGCTGGAGATATTGAGCGGCGTACTAGTGAGAAACAGTCCCAGCAGCACACCCGACAGTGAGACGATGGCGGCGATCAGCAGTGAGAAGGTCTGTCGGAACGAGCGCAGCTGTACGATCAGCAGCGCCGAAACCGCCAGGATCGCCGTCGCCAGCACGGCGGCGAGCTGGAGGAACGATTCCTGCTGGCTGGAGTACAGCCCGCCGTATTCCAGCCGGTATCCGGGCGGCAGCTTCAGGCCCTTCGCCAGCCGAGCTTGAACGTCGTGGACGGCGCTCCCCAAATCGCGGTCCTCTAGGCTCGCCGTCACGGCGACCATCGGCAGCTGGTTCTCACGTGTGATCTGGGGCGTTCCCGCCACTGTCTCGATGGTCGCGACGGAGCTTAATGGCACGGTCCCGCCGGAGGGCGTCGCGATCGCGACGTTCGGCAGCGCCGCCGGATCCAGCGGAGCGTCGCGGCGGGACGCCTGCACGCGGACATCCACGCCTTCTTCGCCCTGCTGGACGCGCGTGGCGATGGAGCCGGCCATCGCTGTTGTGACCGCCGCCGTCACGGCGTCCGTCGTGAGGCCATAGCGCGCCGCGCTGGCGCTGTCCACATGCGCGACGATTTCAGGTCCGCTCTCCACGACGCCGTCATTTTCATCGACGACGCCAGGAGTCTTGGTGATGATTTCTCCCGCGGCGTGCGCGAGATCGGCGAGCTTAGCGGGATCGTCGCCGAATATCTTGACTTCAATCGCCTTGGGGGAGCCGGCCATATCGCCGATACCGTCCTGAAGGATCTGAATGTAGTCGCCTTCCATCTGCGGGAACTCGGCGCCGATCTGTTTGCGCAGCCCGGTCATGATCTCATCGGCGCTGCGTGTTCGGTCGGTCTTCAGACGGACCAGAATGTCGCCCTGGCTTTGCTCGGCGAGCTCCAGTCCCGATCCGGAAAGCGCGCCGGTCAGCCGTGACCATGCCGCCACTTCCTGCGTATGGCCCAGGATCGTTTCGAGTTTATGGGCGACGCGATCCGTTTCGGCGAGCGACGTCCCTGGCGGAAGCCGGTAATCGACGACAAACGCCCCTTCGTCGAACTCCGGGAAGAACCCCGTCTGCAAGTGATTGAACAGCAGCCATGCGCCCAGACCAACGGGGACGAACAGAACCAGGACGACTGCGGGTTTGCGCAGGCACCATGCGAGGATCCGTCCATAACGGTCGGCGACGCGCCCCATGATGCGCACGGGCAGCGACGGCTTATGCGCAGTCTCGCCTTCTTTCTTCTCACGGTCCTTGGGCAGAAGAACATCGGCGAGCAGCGGCGTCAGGCACAGCGATAAGAGAAGCGAGACGAACAGCGTCGCGACCATGACAAGCGCCAGCGGCCCGAAGAACTGACCGGTGACACCGCTGAGAAACGTGAGAGGCAGGAACGCCGCCATCGTGGTCAGCGAGGAGCCGACCATCGCGGGCGTGATCGCCTGGATGCCCGCCGCGATGGCCGCGCGCCGGGAGCGTCCCAGTTCGCGCTCGTGGAAGATATTTTCCACCACGACGATGCCGTCGTCGATGACCAATCCCAGGGCGATCGCGAGCGCGCCCAGCGTCATGATGTTCAGCGTCTGTCCCAGCGCCTTCATCAGGCTGAACGTGATCAGAATGCTGAGCGGCAGTATGATCAGGACGATGCTCGCCGCTCGAATGTTTCCCAGAAACAGCGTCAGGACGATCAGCGCCAGGATACCGCCGATCACGATCGACTCGATGACGCTGCTTTCGGAGGAGCGTACGATTTCGGATTGATCGTAGAACAGCGAAGTCGAGACGCCGGCCGGCAGCGAGGAGTGCAGGTCGGCGAGGGCGGCGTGGACTTCGTCCGCGACCTGAACGGTATTGGCGTCCGGCTGCTTGATGACGTTTACGATGACAGCCGGGCTGCCGTTGCCCGTCGCCAGGATCGTGCGCGGCTGGATCGAAGGGGAGACCGTGGCGATATCGGAGATCGCGATGGGGACGCCGTTTTTCGCCGCGACCGTCACTGTCCGGACATCGTCTTCACTGCGCAGCAGGCCGGAGACGAGGATCTCATAGCGCTGGTAAGAGTGATCGATCTGCCCGACCGACGCCACGCCGTTGGCCTTCGCGATGGCGTCCTGAACATCCTGGAGAGTGAGACCGTGCGCGGCGAGGGCGCGCGGGTCGACGGCGACGAGAAACTCGGGAACGTCGCCGCCGGTCACACGGATCTGCGCCACGCCGGGCAGCCGGGCCAGACGCGGCCGGATCGTGTAGTTCGCGATGCGCCGCAGCTCGACGAGATCGACGGTTTTGGATGTGAGACTGTAACCCATGATCGGGAAGATCGAAGGGTTGATGACTTCGGCGGCGACATTGGCCCCCGGGGGGATCGAGGAGCGCGTATCGGAGATCTGTCCCTGAACGCGCTGCAGAGCAATCTGCATGTCCGTGCCCCAGGCGAAGGTGACGTCGATGCTGTCGCTGCCCCGGCTTGTGACAGACTGCACCTTCGTGACGCCCGGGACGGTGCTGACGGCGGCCTCTAACGGACGCGTGAGCTGCGCCAGCGTCGTCTCCAGCGGAATGTCGCCGGCGTCCGCCGAAACGGCGATGCGCGGGACGACGAGCTGTGGGAAGATGGCGACCGGCAAGTGCAGCGCGAAGTAGCCGCCCAGCACGCAGAGCAGGAGCGTAAAGGTGAGGACGGCCTTGCGGTGCGCCCAGAGGAACCTTGTGAGCTTCACGGCTTCGCCTCATCTTTGGCGACCGTAACTTTGGTCTCATCTGGCAATCCGTAACCACCCAGTGTGACCACACGATCCTTCGGGCCGACGCCGCTTAAAATTTCGATATGGTCGCCCTGGCGCAGGCCCGTCTTGACGGGCTTGATATGAGTGACCCCGTCGTCCGCGACAGTGACGACGGTTTGCGCCCCCTCGGCCCCGTCCAAAACGGCGCTCTTCGGGACGATCAGCGCGCCGATATGGCGATCCACGACGATCCGCGCCTTGACGTACAGATCGTCCTTCAAGACATGCCCCGGGTTGGCGACGGTCGCGAAGACGGGGACTGAGCCGCTGGCGGGATCGAGCTGGCTGCCGACGGTTTGGATCACGCTTTGGAAACTGCGCCCCGGCAGGCTGTCCGTCTGAAAGGTAACGGTCTGCCCGCGATGCAGCGCGCGCGCTTTCTCGCTCGTGACGAACATCTGCAATTGGAGCACATCCAAATTGGTGATGGTTACGAGTTTCGCCGCCATGTCCACGGCTTCGCCGGGCGCGGCGCCGACGGCCGTCACCTGCCCTGTGAGAGGCGCGCGCAGTGTGTAAAGCGTCATCTGCGCGCGGGAGGTTTCCAGGGCGCCCTGGGCGCTGCGAACCTGCTGGCGGGCGACGGCGATGTCCTGGCGTTTGACGACATCCTGCAAGGACGCGGCCTGGGCCGCTTCGACGGCGCGTTTCTGCCCCTCGACGGTCTGCCGCTGCGCCGCAACTATCTGCCGCTGAGCGGCGGCGGCGGCCACCGCCGTGCGCAGAGCGGCCTGCGCCGCCTCAACATCTTTTTGCGCGACCAATCCCTCGCCGAACAGGCTCTGCGTCCGAGACAGAGTTTGCTGGGCGTTTGTGACGGCGGCTTCGTTGCCGATCAGCGCTGCTTCCGCAGCGGCCTGGGTCGCCTTCGCATTCGCCACCGCCGCCTGGGCCTGAAGAATGGCGCTGCGGCTCGACGCCTGCTGCTGCAGGGCGTTCACCCGCGCCTGCTCGACCTGGAGCAGATTCTGCTGGATCGTCGCCTTTGCCTGATCGATCTGTCCGAGCAGTGGACGGTTGGACAGGCGCGCCACGAGCTGGCCCGCGCGCACCGTCTGACCAACGCGCACCGGCAGCGCCTCCAGCACGCCGGCGACGGAGGGCGCAAGCGTCGCCTCCCGGTCGCGGGGCGCCGTCAGCGTTCCCGAGGCGCCCATCACATCTTCGATCGTTCCTCGTTTGACATCGGCGACCTGGACGGTCGGCGCCGCGTCGGCGGCCTGGGCGGACGTGTCTGTTTCCTCCGCTTTTTGGCCGCCGCATCCGGCGCAGAGCAGCGTCGCCAGCGCGATCGGCCCGGCGGCGCGGGAGAAGATGCTGTCTCGGAAATTCTTCATAGAGCGGCCTTTTCGGGAACGGGATTGATGAGAAGGGCGAGCGTGGATTCGGCGGCGGCCCGGTCGTACCGGGCCTGCGCTTCGGCGATGCGCGCCTGGGCGAGCGCCGACTGCGCGTTCAGAACATCGGAGAGCGGGAAGAGCCCCTGCTGGTATCCGCGCAGCGTCTTTTCGTAAACAACCTGCGCGTTTTGTGTTGCCGCCGCCGTCGCCGCCGACTGCGCGCCGGCGGAGCGCGCGTTCAAATACGCAGCGCCGGCCGCCGTGATGGCGGCGCTTCGCGAGGCCTCAAGCTGCGCTTTCGCCTGAGCAAGCGCGGCTTCGGCTTCACGTGTTTGTCCGCGCGCCAATCCGCCGTCGGTGAGGGGAATGGTGACGGTGGCCTGGATCGTGCTCAGTCTTGAAAAACCCGTCTTGTCATTGCTGCGCGCGTCGCTCAAATCGAGGGAAAGGGCCGGCTCGCGCCAGAGCCTCGTCGATTTCAGTCCTTCCTCGTTGGCCGTGACTGTCGCCTCCGCCGCCCGCACATCCGGAGAGTATTTTTCCGCGAGCGTTCGAACTTCGGCTTCGGTGTGTCCTTCCGAGACGAGAGTGGGAGTCGTCTCCTCCAGCGTCAGCGGCGCATCCAGGTCGCGCGACAGCAGGGCGCTTAGCGCCTGCCGCGCCACGACTGCGGCGTTCTCCGCCTGCGCCCGCGCCGCCCGCGCCGCTGAAACCGGGACCTGCGCCCGCAGAACGTCCAGCTCCGGAACGTCGCCGGCCTTGTTTCGCTTCTGGACATCGCTCAGCGCGCGTTCCGCTTCCGCGAGTGTCTGATCGGCAAGCGCCAGCAGTGCTTGTTTGCGCAGGAGATCGTAATACGCCGTGTCCACCTGGGTAAGCAGCGTGATCCGCGCGGCGTCGAACTGTGCGCGGGCGGCGTCGGCCTGCCGCTCGGCCTGGCTCACCGCAAGCCTGGGCCGCAGCCCCAGCGGGAGAGGGATGGACAGCGTGTTTTGAAGGGTTTGGAAACTCTCGTGGTCGGGCGGGCCTTGGATGACATCGGCGGATGATGTGCTTGCGGCGCTGCTGAACGAGATCTGGGTGCGCTGCTGCGCCTTTGCCTGATCCACCTTCGCCAGCGCTTGAAGCAGCGTCTGCGATGCTGCCCGGGCCGTGGGATTTTGCGCGATCGCCTGCGATTCGGCGGACTGTAAGTTCAAAGCGCTTCCGGCCGACGCCGTGATTTGCGCGTGGGATTGCGGACAGCTTCCGATCAGTGCGGCGCACATCGCCAAAGAAATACCGGGTCCGTATGCTCTGGAAAGAACCGCGATCGTGCGTAATCTCATGCTCGCATTATTGCGTACCGAGATTAAAGCGGCATTAGCGGCGGATTAGAATCGGCTAATCGTTCTCAGGCCGCCCGCCGTTCCGCGAGGCTTTCATAAACTCTCAGGAGCTTGGCGTGCAGGTCTTGCGGCTTGACCGGCTTGGAGATATAATCGTCCATTCCCGCTGCCAGGCACTCGTCCCGGTCGCCTTCCATCGCGTTCGCCGTCATCGCGAAGATGGGGACTCGGCGGCCGGAGACGCGCTCTCGTCGCCGGATCTCTTCGGTGGCTTCCAGGCCGCTCAGTTCCGGCATCTGGACATCCATCAGCACGAGATCGAATGATTGGCGCTTTAGCGCCTCCACCGCTTCGAATCCATTCACGACCGTTTCGACGGCGCATCCCCAGTTCGTCAGCAGGCGCACGGCGACTTTCTGATTGATCGGATTATCTTCCGCCAGCAGCACACGCAGCCCAAGGTCGCGCCGGGCGGTCGCCGCGCCGGGAGCTCCGGAGAAAATTGGTCCACTCACGACGGTCTGGGCGCGGCAGATTTCCAGCGGCAGCTCCACCCAGAAGTTGCTGCCGTCGCCGGGCGTGCTTTCCAGGCCGATCTGTCCGCCCATCAGCTCGGTCAGCTGACGGCAGATCGTCAGCCCTAGCCCCGTCCCGCCGTATTTGCGCGTTGTGCTGCCATCGCCTTGGGTAAAGCTTTCAAAGATAGCCGCCTGACGGTGCGGCGGAATGCCGATGCCGGTGTCCTGGACCCCAAGTCGGATACGGATCGGGCCATCCGCGCCGCTGACCAGGCTCGCGTTCACGGAGATTTCGCCGGATGGCGTGAATTTGATCGCGTTGCCGATGAAGTTCGTGAGGATCTGACGGATACGCCCTGCGTCCCCCATCAGCCATGCCGGTATTTCCGGCGCAATGCGCGTCACAAGCGTCAGGCCGGCTTCCTGAGCTTGGGGCGCGAGCAGACCTGCCGCGCCCTCGACCGCTTCGCGCAGGTCGAATTGCGCGGTCTCGATCGTCAGTTTTCCCGCTTCGATCTTGCTGAAATCAAGAATATCGTTGATGATCTTCAGGAGAGTGTCGCCGCTGCCCTGGATGATGCGCGCATAGTCTCGCTGCTCACCCGTGAGCGGGGTGTCCAAGAGGAGACCCGCCATACCGATCACGCCGTTCATTGGGGTGCGGATTTCATGGCTCATGTTGGCGAGGAACTCGGACTTCGCCCGCGCCGACGCCAGCGCGGCGCCCCGCGCCCGGTCCAGCTCCGCCTTTTGCCGCTCCAATTCCTCGTTCTTGGCGTGCAGGGCGATCTCGGCTTCCTTGCGTTCGGTGATGTCCGAGACGGTGCCTTCGAAGTATTCTATCTTGCCATTGCTGTCACGCACGCATCGGGCGTTCATCGACACCGAACGTGGAGTTCCATCTTTGCGGCGGAACTCCACCTCAAAGGTCTGCACTGCGCTGGTATGCAGGAGCGCCGAAGTGAAGCGGGCGCGGTCTTCTGGATGGGTGTAGAGCTGTGTGGAGATATCCGTGATGGATTCAATCATGTCTTCGGGAGAATCGTAGCCGAGAATACGCGCGGCGGCGGGATTCACATTGAGGAACGACCCCGCCGGCGAGCTTTGGAAGATCCCTTCCGCGGCGTTTTCGTAGATGCTGCGATACTTTTCTTCCGCGCCGCGCAGCGCCTTTTCCACGCGCTTCGCCTCAGTGACGTCGTGCATCGCGACGACGGCGCCCAGCTTTTCGCCCGACGGCGAGTAGATCGCCTGACCGTTCGACAGCACCAAGCGCGGCGAATCGCAATGCGACGCAATTACTAGCTCCACATTGCGCACAGACTCCCCCTGCAACGCGCGGAAGAGAGGAATATCCTTCATCTCCATCACGGTATGGCCGTCCGCGTGGAACAGTTGATAATGCTCTGCCCATTGTGTGGCGGGGATAGGGGTTTCTGGCAGGCCGTGGAAACGGCGGCTGGCGGCATTGAAAGTTGTCAGCACGCCATGGGCGTCACAGGCCACGATTCCTTCACACATCGTATCCAGCATGGCGTTGAGGAACTCACGCTCTTTTTCGAGCGCCGTTTCGACTTGCTTGCGCTCGGTGATATCAAGAACCACGGCGATGGCCCCAGTGATGACGCCGCCCGTATCTCTCAGAGGTCCGGCGGAGATACTGATATCGATCGCTTCGCCATTGCGGCGCACGCGCCTAACTTCCACGCCGTTGATCGATTCGCCGCCGAGCAGCCTCTCAACGATCTCCCGCGAGATGGCCCGATCGTCTTCCGGGACGAACGGCAGCTCGTGGCCCAAAACTTCCGCTTCCGCCCAGCCGAACAAGAGTTCAGCGCCCCGGCTCCAGCTTTGCAGCAGACCATCCATGCGGAATGTGAAAATCGCGGCCGGCGACGCCGCAATCAGGGTCGAGAGTTTCTCATTGGCGTCGGCCAATTCGCGCGTTCGCGCTTGAATGTGGTTTTCCAGCTCCTCATGGCTGCGCCGCAATTCCTCCTCTGCCTGTTTTCGCTCGGAAATATCGCGCAGATAGGCCGTGAACATCGGGCGGCCCGCAACGGTGAGCGGCGCGATCGTCAGTTCCGTGGGAAACTGAGAGCCGTCGGCGCGCATGGCGGGAACTTCGATCCGCTGGTTGATGCCCAGCCCCTCGCCGGTCGCGAGGAAATGCCGCATACCGGCTCGGTGGGCCTCCCGGAAATCAGGCGGCACGATCAGCATCGCCAGTTCACGTCCGAGCGCCTCCGCTTTCTCGTATCCAAAGGTGCGCTCGGAAGCCGGATTCCAATCGACGACATTCCCCTCAGTGTCGATGGTAATGATGCTGTCGAGAGCGGATTCCATGACAGCGCCCTTGCGGGCTTCACTCTCGCGCAGTGCGGCTTCGGTGGCTTCGCGCTCGGCGATTTCGCCCAGCAACTGCTGGTTTGCCTGGGCAAGCTCCGACGTGCGCTCGGCGACGCGGCGCTCCAGCTCTGCGTTCATCTGTCCGCGCTCCTCCGCGATGCGCGTCCGGTCGGCGGCGTGGCGGCGCAGCTCCAACTGGTTCACTGTTTGTCGACTGAGCGCCTGGAGTGCGGAGATCTGGGCCTCCGTCAATTCGCGCGGCTCCATGTCGATGACGCACAGGGTTCCCAGAGCGTGGCCAGCGGGGGTGATGAGCGGCGCGCCGGCGTAAAACCGAATTTCGGGAGCGTCGGTGACTAAGATGTTGCCGGCGAAGCGGGGATCTTTTGTGGCGTCCGGCACGATCATCACGTTCTTTTGCAGAATGCTGTGCGCGCAGAATGCAAGTTCGCGCGGGGTTTCATTCGCGTCCAGGCCATGCTTCGCCTTGAACCATTGACGGTGATCGTCGATCAGTGAGATCAGGGCGATCGGTGTTCCGCAGATCGCGCTCGCCAGATGCACGAGGTCGTCGAAATCCTGCTCCGGCAGCGTGTCCATCACGCCGTAGGAGTAAAGTTCCGCCAGACGGCCAGCTTCGTTGTGGGATGAGGGCGCCGGCATGATTATCGTCTCAACACAAATTTCATAGACTGTAAATCCATTGTCGGGATTTCGACCGATTCTCTCCATACCTGCTTGGCGCCATGAGGCAGGAAACACCGTGGCCGCCATGGAATAGACCGGCAGGATGCGCGATCGATGGCCATAAGCGCGCCTGGCCAGCATGCTTGAGGATTTCAGAGAGTATTTACGAAACCCAAGAGTCTGCTTTAGCTGACTTCGCCCCAGCCTGGCCTACAGCCTTCCCGCTGTAGGAACGAGGCGATGCTAAGGAGAGAGATGAGCGAGCGTATTGCGGCGCAGCGACGGAAGTCCACACTCCCGCCCTCAGCCACGTCCGGCGTTTTCGCGAGTGTTTCCGACCCACTTGTGGCGCCCGCCGAGGTCGCTCTTGCGCGTTCACGCGATTCTTCATCCGTCCCAATCCAATCCGAAAATGCTGAGAAATCGGTCTCGGAAGAAACTGCCCGCGCTAAGGCCGACGCCTCTCTCTTTGCCCATGACTTTCAGAAGACTTCGGTGCTGCGTCCCCAGGCCAAGCTGACGGTGAGCCAGCCGGGCGATCCCCAGGAGGTGGAGGCGGACCGGGTCGCGGACGATGTGATGCGCGCCGAGGCCGCGCCCTCCTCGGAGGCGTCTGATGGGAAGGAGCAAGAGGTGAAGCCGGCGGGCGGATCGCTCGACCGCATGGTCATGCGCGCTCCCGGCGACGCGCCGCCTCCTGCGGGTTCCGCGCCGCCCGCCGATCCCGCCGCACCGCCTGCCGATCCCAATACTCCCATCCCCATGGGGCCGGGCGGCGGCGGATCCACGACGATCACCGTCAAGCCGGCCACGCGCACGCTCTCCGCCCCGAATCTGTCTCAGCTCTGGGACGTGATGACCAACAACGGCTCTCGCGAATCCGCCAGCGTCCTCCCGAAGATTATTCCCGATCCTCAGTATGAGTACGATGGGAACAACAAGGTCACAAAAGCGACCATCACCGTCATCGAAACCAAGGAAATGCCGCAGTGGTCGGAGCTGTCCAGCCAATGCGAGCCGATCCAGGCGGAATGGAATCGGTTCTATGGGGTGCTGGACGCGCACGAGAACAAGCACCTCGCGATCGACAAATCCCATTTCACAAACCTGCATGCCCGGCTGATCGGCAAGGAGCAATCGGCTGCTTGGAAAATTGTGGACGATGAAGTGGCTGCGGCGGACACGGAGAATCAGACGTACGATACGACATCGGACCATGGAATTAAAGAAGGCGCCAATATTAAATCCTGGGTCCAGTGCGCGCCGGAAAAAGTCAAAAGCACGAGCGCCGACGGGCCAGGCAATGATAGCCCCGATCCGTTCGCCGACCCCGACGCCGCGTCTCCTTCCCTGCAGGCGAAGCTGACTGTCAGCCAGCCGGGCGATCCGTTCGAACAAGAAGCCGATCAGACTGCGGACCGCGTGATGCGGGCGGAGGCGCCGGTCATCCAGCGTCAGTGCGCTGCTCCCGGCGTGTGTGATTGTCCGAACTGCCGCGCGGCGCGGGAGGCGGAGGTTGTCGCCAGGACGGGGCAGGGGCCGGAGGTTTCCGAGGACGCTGGGCCGCTTGTGCAGAACGTTGTCTCCTCCGGTGGGCAGCCGTTAAGCCCGGCGACACGGGACTTTATGGAGCCGCGTTTCGGTCACGACTTCAGTCAGGTACGCATTCACGCCGACGCTCAAGCGTCCCGGTCCGCCGAGGCCGTGTCCGCTCGCGCCTATACGGTCGGTCCGAATATCGCCTTTCGCAGCGGCGAGTACCAGCCGGGAACGAGCGAGGGGGATCGTCTGCTGGCGCATGAACTGACGCACACGATCCAGCAAGGCGCTGTCGCTCGGCAGGTCATGCGTGACCCGAATAACACTCCGGCGCCCGCGCCCGCTGTGGCTCCGTCCGCTCCGCCCGCGCCTGGCAGCGCGGTCTCCCCGCCGCCCACCGGCGTTCCGGCGGGCATGAAGGCCGTTTCGTACAAAGGGAAGACGCTCTTTGGCGAAGCAAGCGCGGCCAAGGCGGGGATCGAGAAGATGATCGCCTCCGACGGTTACAAGCCGACACTGGATTTCCTGGACGATCTCGCCACTCTCCCCGGCCGAACATACGATTTCAACGCCGCCTTTAAGCCGGACACGGCTGCGGACGCCACGCTGTGCATCAATACAATGACGGGCGTGAAAGGAGACATTGTCAAGGAGCACGACGAAGTCCTCACCGCGTTTCCGGCCAAGGCCAAGGAAAAAGCGGGGATGATCCTCGCCGAGAGTGAGAAACGGATTAACACCGAGCGTGAGCGTTATGGTTTGCCCGCGCCCAAGACGATGCACGACCCTGACTCCGGCGCCAACGTAGACACGACGCCTCATAGCATTGCGGCCAATGACGAAACTCGGAAGATGGCTGAAGCGGCGGGACTGCTCATCCCAACACGTAAAACTCTCGAGAGCCAGCTAAAGCAGTACGATGCCTGCTTCCAATCCAACGCCAACAATAACAGCGTGCCGGGAATGCCCACAAAGAGCCTCATTCCGGGTAAGGAGGCGGAGGCCCAGGATCTGGAAGCGAAAATCGCGGAGTCGCGGCGTCAGGTAAATATCGAGCGGCGGCAGAAAGAAGGCGACTTCCCGATCCTGGCGGCGTACGGGGCCGAGGGCGAGGCGAATACGTCGTCGCTGGAGAATATCGCGCGGGGCGCAGAGTCGCAGGGATGGAAGTTCTGGAAGAAGAACGCCGCCGATGAACTCGCCCCGATGATTGCCGAAAAGCTGCACAACATCCAGACCGTGCGTGAGGCCCTTGCCGATGGCCGGCTTAATATCTGGAACAACTCCACGCTCGTCAGCGGCGCGAAGGGCGATCTCAGCTACGGGCCGACCTCCTGGCAGTCTAAAGTCGTCGATGAGAAGGTCAAGGAAGTTCATGACGACGAATTTTTGGTGAACATGCTGGTCGGCGCGCTCGCGCTGGGCCTGGGCCTCGTCGCGATCTTCGCCACGGCTGGCACCGCCACGGCAGTCGTCGCGACGGCTGGAAGCGCGACCCTCAGCACCGCGCAGGCGGCCAACAGTCTGGGCAACTACTCTCTGGCTCAGGCCGAAGCGGGGACGGACTTCGAGAAGGCGCGCGCCATCTCTCAGGAAGACCCGTCGCTGATCTGGCTGGCTTTAGATATTGTCGCGGCTATTCTGGACGTCAAAGCCGCTGCTGCTTCCTTCAAGGCGCTGGCGCCGGCGATCCGCGAGGCCATCGCCGCCGGCAAGACCCCCGAGTGGATGCAAAAGCTGGGCGCGATGCTGGAGAAGCACGGCGCTGGTCTGAAGGAGAAGATCCTCGCTCACCTTGGCGGCGCTGTCGACGCCGGCAAGCCGGCCATCGCCGAGATGGAGAAGGTGGCCCGCGCCCAGTACAAGGCGCTCGCCGACGCCGGTCGGCTCAAGGAGATCGGCGAGGTCAGCGAAGAGGTCTTCGTCAAGCAGATGACATCGGGCGCGCGCACCCAGATTGTCATCTCCGGCGAGGAGGGCGTACGCCGCACGGGGCTGATCACCGCGCTGATGGACCCGAACAATGAAAAGATTGCGGCGATTCTCAAGGGCGACGCCAAAGCGATCGACGGCCTGATCATGGAGCACGGCAACTGGAAGCAGCTGATGGGGATGCTCGATCAAGGCACGCCGGAGATGCGGCAGGCGGCCGCAAAACTCTTCGAACGGCGCGCTAGCATTCTGGGCGAACTCGAATCCAAGTTCCATGCCAAGCCCGTCAGCGGCGCCAGCAGCGAGAAGGTCAGCGATATCGACCTTTCCACCTATGGCGAGAATGCGGGCGCCGATATGATCGCCGCCGAGAAGCACATGGCGGGGCGGTACGGCGCCGGCTGGAGCGAGGCGCTCCGCATGAACTTCTACACCGAGGCCGGCCGCCTGACGCTGTACGAAAAGATCATGCCCGGTCTCTCGAAAGCGGATCAAGCCGCCGTTCTCGGACAAGTGACGGGGGAGGCCGAGAAGCTCAACATCGCCAAGATGCTCGCCCACGCCGAAGGCGACCCCGCGCGCATTGCCGAAGTGGAAGCGTATGCGTCGAAGATCGGTGTGGACGTCAAAGATCCAAAGATCCAGGAACTCGTTCCCAAGCTCGCGGGCGGAGGCGATGTGGCGGCGCGCAACAAGACCCTGCTGGAAATCGACGAGCTGATGAAGAAGTACAACGCCGCCACGCCCGGCTCGCCGGAACAGGTTGAGCTTGCCAAGACCATCACATCGAAGCAGATGGAGGTCAACGCGATGACGGCGGAAGCCTACATCGGCCCTGGCGCAGGCCGCATGACAGTCAGCGGCGTGAAAGTCATCGGCCAGGAAGCCTATCAGGCCGCGCTTTCGAATCTGGAAATGATCCAGCACATCATGCATGAGTGCAGCGGCAATGTAGTGACGGCGTCGCGTGAGTATGAGATTTACAAGTACATGAACCGCTTCGCCGAGGCGGCGGAAAACGCGGGCGCCAAGACACAGGGATTGGATTACTGGAAGAACTTCTCCGGCTTCGCCTCCAAAACCGAGCGTCAGGCGACCAGCGAGGCCGCCCACCTCGGCCCGCGCCCGAACGCCACCGTTCCCAAGGGTGGCCAGCCGTTCCTGCCGGACAGCGCCCCCACGATCGGGCCGGTCACGGATCAGTTCCTGCAAAACCAGTACTCCGCCTGGAACGACTTCTCCCAACAGGCCCTCGGCGATCTCAAGAAGATCTCCACCGAAAACCCCGGAGCCTGGGCGCCCTTCAACAGCCCCCTGCCCGCCGCCGGCGCGCCCCCGCCCGCGCCGAAGTAAGGGCGCGCATTAACTTAGGTCGCCAATCAACAATATAATAAATCTTTAATCCTGCCATACCCTTAAAATCGTGGATGGATAAAATATTCGCAATGCTGTAACGATTGTACTTTCACAAGGTGATTAAGTAGGTGAACAAAAGAAATCCAGGCTGCCTGCTAGGTTACAGGATTTCTCACGCGCTGCCTCTGATGGCAGAGCAGTCGAAGCGAAATTAGAGGCGAAGCAAGCATCCTGAAATACTTTTGTTCACTTACTTAGCAGCGAACAACTTCGATCTGGTAGTCTGTGAGTGTTTTCTCTTCAGACTGAGTTAAGATTGATACGGAAAGAAATAGTCTGTCTTCTGCCCTACTTAAAGCGACGTAATCCAGACGTCTTTCTTCAGATGATTTAGTATTTGGAGTGAGTGCATCCATAAGTCGTTCAGCATCCTTGAAAAACACAACTACATTTTTAAATTCCGTCCCTTTGGATTGATGAACAGTACGAATATCTCTGGTTTCTTCTGGTAACTTTGCCCCGCTTACTAAATCTTTATAGGCAGTAACTTCAGCAAAATCCTTAAATGCTCCTTTACGCACAGATGTCATCGTGAGACCTGGTAATATTGTCGGTAGCTGGGTGCAAAGGTAGACGTAAACTTCTAAAAGAGTCATGTCGATAAATTTTGTTTCCCAATCCTGAAATATTTCGAGTAATGATAAAGCTAATCCTCGACGCTGCATTTCTGTGACAATGCCGTCATAGTTGAGTGGCGCCATCAGGCGTTTATTCCTGAGACGGACTATGTTTAGCATTTCACGAACAGCCATTGATAAATTGACTGTTGATGCAAGAACAGATGCAGCAATAATGTGTTCCCAAAGAGCTGATCTGCTGCTGTCAGCCTTATCGAATTCTATCCATAATATTGCTTTGTCGGGAGTTGTATCTGGTAAACGGAGCTGCTGGACCTCCGCATTAGTCCGTAATAGTGCTACGGGGCGAATGCCGCCAAGCGCTAGTATAGATGCGTTCAGAGCTTGCAATGGTTGCCCCACGTAGAGACGTATTGGCTGGCCGACTACTCCTCGGGTCCCCTTTTGCTGAAGTCCGTCAGTGCGTATTTGATTTAGTAGCGAAATTATAGTATTCGTACTTCGGCGGTTTCCTTCAATTCGTAGATCAAGCATGTTAGGTAAACTGAAACTTGAGAATTCCTCAGGTTTAGCTCCCTGAAACTTATAAACAGACTGCTCGGCATCACCTATAACTCCGACGATTGTTCCTTCTGCGGCTAGCCACTTGACAACTTGTGCCTGAGTATCGTTCGTGTCTTGAAACTCATCGATAAAAACATATGGGTATCTTGCACTAATAAATGAACAGAGATCGGGATTTTCTTCTAGAATACGGTATGCGAAGTAGAGCACATCCTCATGATCTATAATGCCTCGTTTCCAGAAAATCTTCTTGTATTCGCGTAACATTTTTACTGGCAAATATTGAGGAGGGCGCTTTTGGCCTGCGGTAAGCTTCCAGTCACCCATATTGTCCCGTGTCCAGCGCAAAGATTTAAGGTAGATAAATGCATCCGAGCGATCTGCTGCGTCTCTTTTTTCTATCGTGTCCAGCCACTCTTTGTATAATGGATAGTTTGGCCGGTGCTCCTCATGACCATCAACGAGAGCATGATTAACCTCGCATTGTCCGCTTTCATTTAACACAAGGTGAAGATAAGGTCTCACTAACTGGTTGTAGAGAAAAGAATGTATGGACGAAGTTTCGACTTGACTCGCGGCCTCACCGATGCGGTCTCTTAATTCGGCGACAGCAATATTAGTATAAGATATACAAGCAACGCTAGATATTGAGGTGAGACGCTGTGATTCCGTTACTACCCGCCGTATGTGTCGTGACAACCAGAATGTCTTGCCAGCACCAGGGCCAGCAAGAACGCGAAAATGTTGCTCAATGCTCGGGAGAACGTCACTTGACGAAATTATCTGAGATTTAGGCATCGACTCCCTCTTCAGCATTGCCCGTTTTGGTCACCCACCTCAAGGCCTGTAAAATATAATCGGGGATCGCTATTTGGTCAGCATCATTTAACCGTATGGCGAGATCAAAAGCGTTCTCACCTTTATCTCCCATAACTGACAGAAAATAGCAAGCTGCAAACCATGCACGATGTTTTTGGTCTGTGTCTTCAATAGCCTCAATATTCACAACACATGTTGGCCTTAGTTTATTTAGTAGCGTTATTAATAGTTCTTCGCCATTAGGTGGATCAATACAATAATTCTCTAGAATTGATTTGTTTTTACATTTTTCTGTAAGCAAGAACGTTTTTCCTGAATTTGCTTCCGAAAAATCATATTCAAATGTCATCATATTATAGTTAATACTGATATTATTCGTTATTGCTATCTGTGCTTCTAGGTTGGTAACAACACCGGATCTGTCATAGTATTCGTACTTATCATTATCTCGCCCAATTTCGAATGGAAAGCAACCTTTTCTATTTTGAGTATCGCCTTTAATCTTCCTTGCCGGGTCTGCATCTACTAAGCAAGCAACTCGACGTTTTAGTGCGTACTTCCTTAGATCTTGAGTCAAACAAGCGCCGAATAATGGTAAAAAATGTTTGAATGTCGATCCATCAACGGCAATTAGGCCAACATGATACTCTTCTAATGGTAATGCTGCTGCTTCTGCAAGTTTAGGAACTACAAGTTGTTCGGCAAGTCCTTCGACAAAAATGACGGAACGGGCGAATAGCATGTTTGATTTTGTCGCATCTAGAAATCGTTCAACGTACTTCTTGGAGGATTGGCCAGCGAGGCTATCGCCAAATACTCTGCCTGGGTAAGCTGTCTCTGGTTGCATTCCGACTTCTGGAGCTGCTAAGCAGATAAGACTATCGAGAGGGCAGGCTGATGTAATGTGTGTAGAATGTGTTGTAATAAAAACTTGTCGGCTTTTGCCTGCTTCATTTATGCGTTTTTGCAAATACTTCAGTAGTCGATATTGTAAGGCGGGGTGCAGATGTGCTTCAGGCTCTTCTACAAGTAATATAGGGAATACAACTGCATTCGAACTTTGTCTGGCAGGGTCGCTCTTGAAATCCATACTTGCCAATATTAATGATATATAAACAAGATTATTGTATCCTAATCCATTACATACTACAGGCAATTCATTACCTAGCCAAGATACGAATAACTTTAAGGCAGATATTATTCCGTCTACATCCAGCTTTCCTGCAAGGTTCAGTGTTCCCCCATCGCCTGCTCCTGTTTCTGCAACTAGTTGGAATAACGTACCTAGATCTAGGCGATCAACTACATGGTCTCTAAGTTCGCCAGAGAGCTTGGTGAATGCCTGTTTTCTGGTCTCTTGCTCTGCATCGTTGACACCGTTGTCAAGCACACTATGGAGCATAGATTTGAGAATTGGATTGCTACCTGTGAACATCTCGGATTGTACGTCGCGTAATGCATTCAGAAATTGGTAGTCAAACTTAGAAAGCATTTCATGTTCGGCTACGATTCGATCTGAAGGATTGCCACCATAAATTCTACTAACATACTTGGGCAAAAAGATTTCAAGAGTCTCAAAGAATTTTGACCTCTCAGGAGTTTGTCCTACTTTGTTCATGAATTCTGCTGCGTCCTTCTCGGGCAAAAAACATTCATAGGTTAATGTTGCCTCCCAAGTAGGTTTCAGTTTTGTCAACCACGTAGCCACCACTGCCTTGTCATCTATAGTATCTTGGCTTGAAGATGAAATACGCACGGTTACTCGAATTACAGGTGCAACATCAAACGCTGTGATCCCCTGATGAAAATCGTGAATTTGCGGTCTACGCCGATTTTCTCGATTAAAGATAAGGCCAATGGCTGACAAAACAGCTGTTTTTCCAGCGTTATTCTCACCTATAATCACATTTACGCCGGGACGAAAGATGAATTCGGACTTACAAAAGCACCGATAATTCTCTGCTTCGAGGTAGGAAATAAACATTGTATTGTACGTGACGGAGAATACTAAAAATGCAAAATCTCGTCTGTATTTGCTTTCTGCCATCCTGGTAGGCGAACATACATATTGAACAGATCACCACGTGAATCCTCTTCCTGAATTGAGGACATTGGGTGCTTGCTCGCTTCGAGATAGCAAAAATCTCTTCTCAAGCATTCGAATCGACAATCTGTGGTGGGCAAACCACGCCAATGTCTGGTAGAATCAAGCCATTCTCGTTGACAAGGTTATTGTATGGCTCTGCTTCTTAGCTGCGAATCTCTCTCCAAATCCTACGGCGCCCGCCCGCTGTTCGACGGAGTCTCCATGGGCGTCTCTGACGGCGAGCGCCTTGGTCTCATCGGCCCGAACGGCGCCGGAAAATCCACGCTGCTCAAAATCTTCGCCGGCGCCGAAAAGCCGGATTCGGGATCTGTCTCCACGCGCAAGGGCGCGCGCTTTGCGTATTTGCCCCAGGAAGACATCTTTCCGGCGGGCGCCACCACCGGCGAAGTGCTGATGGAGGCGCTGGCCGGTCAGCATCTGGAGGATTACGAGAAGGAGACCGAGGTCAATATCATCCTGGGCCAGGTCGGATTCGATGACGACTCCCAGGTGGTGGATACGCTTTCGGGCGGCTGGCGCAAGCGGCTGGCGCTGGCGCGGGCGCTCATTCTCAAATGCGACATGGTGTTTCTGGACGAACCGACGAACCACCTGGACATGGAGGGCATTCTCTGGCTGGAGGCCCTGCTCAAGAATCCTGGCTTCGGGTTTATTCTCATCACCCACGACCGCGTCTTCCTGGAAAACGTCACATCACGGATGGTGGAGCTGAACCGCGTTTATCCGCAAGGGTATCTCAGCATCGAAGGCAACTACAGCGAGTTTTTGGCGCGCAAGGAAGAATTGCTGGAGGCGCAGGCGCATCAAGAGCATACCCTCGCGCAAAAAGTGAAAAAGGAAGTCGACTGGCTGCGGCGTGGCCCGCAGGCGCGGACGACCAAGGCGCAGTATCGCATCGACGCCGCCGGGAAGCTGATCGAGAGCCTTTCCGATGTCAAGCAGCGCAACACGCAGACCACGGCGCAGATCGACTTTACCGGCAGCGGGCGCAGGACGCGCGAACTGATCGTCGCCCATGAGATCGGCAAAAGCCTCGGCGGCAAGCAGCTCTTTGACGATGTCAGCGTTGTGCTGTCTCCTGGGCTCAAGCTGGGATTGCTGGGGCCGAACGGCAGCGGAAAAACGTCGTTCCTGCGCATCCTCACCGGCGATCTTGCTCCGGACACGGGGACGATCAAGCGCGCGGATCAGCTCAACATCGTCAAGTTCGACCAGAATCGGCGCGATCAATTGGACCTGAAGCTGTCCTTGCGTCAGGCGCTGGCCGGCGACCGCGACACCGTCACGTTTAACGGCCAGCCGGTCCACGTCTCGGGCTGGGCGAAACGCTTCTTGTTCCGCACCGAGCAATTGGACGTCCCGCTCAGCCGTCTTTCGGGCGGCGAGCAGGCCCGCGTCCTGATCGCCCAATTGATGCTCCAGCCCGCCGACCTGCTGATCCTGGACGAACCGACCAACGACCTGGATATCGCCTCCCTCGAAGTGCTCGAAGACAGCCTGCAAGACTTCCCCGGCGCCCTGATCCTCGTCACGCACGACCGGTACTTGCTCGATCGTATCTGCCCGGACCTCCTCGCCCTCGACGGCCGTGGCGGCGCCCGGTTCTACGCCGGCTACTACCAATGGGAGCAGGCCCAGCGTCCTGCGCCAAAGCCGCCCAAACCCGCGCCCGCCGCGCCGCAGGCCAAGCGGCCCAGCTCAAGCGACCGAAATGCCCAGCGCCTCGCGCGCAATGAGCAGCGGGAACTGGAGAAGATTGAGGAAACGATCCTCGCCGCTGAATCTGAACTAGAACACTTCCAGTCGCACCTCTCCGATGCGGATATCGTTGCGGATTATAAAAAACTACAAGAAGCCGTCGCCGCTATTGAAGACGCCCAGACGAAAGTCGCGGCGCTGTACAAGCGTTGGGAAGAACTGGAAGCGCGGAAGGGGTAAACCCCGACCACATTCAAAAGAAGGCCCCCTGGTGAAACAGCCAGCGGGCTTTCTTTTTTTGCCTGAACCATTTGTTACCATTTCTGAGGGCTAGGCAGTTTTTACCATGCTTTAGATAGGGTTTAATGATCTAATAGAGCACGTACTGACGTCGTAATGACTAAAGTGGCGCCGTTTGTGAAAATATATGTACCATTTGCGTCCATAATGCCTTGACAGGCACAAGCTGTTGTGATAGAATGGTGGCGTGATGATTCAAATGAGCCCGGCAACTTTGGATCTACCAAAATCATAGGAGATAACCATATGAAACGCATTTCATCCCGCTTCGGCTTTACTCTGATTGAACTGCTGGTTGTTATTGCTATTATCGCAATATTGGCCGCCATCCTGTTTCCTGTCTTCGCCAAAGCTCGCGAAAAGGCGCGGCAAATTTCCTGCGCGTCTAACCAGAAGCAGCTTGGTCTGGGTGTTATGCAGTACCTTCAGGACAACGATGAGGTTTTCCCCATGGGCAATCCGAACTACGGTTACTGCGGTGGATGGGCGCACCCGATCATCCCGTATTTGAAGTCCATCGGCGTTTACAAGTGTCCCAACGATTCCACTTCCTACAACCCGGGGTTTGGCGTATGGCAGACGGTCTCTTATTCCATGAACGATTCTCTTCTGGGCGATGGCAACCGCGATTCCGCCGGCCAAAATCCGCGCACCACGGCGCTCGCGACCCTCAACGCCCCCGCTTCGACAGTGCTGCTCTGTGAGGCGTTCGGCGCGACGATGGATATTAACAACGCGACGACCCAAACGGACTATTCCACCGGGGCGACCATGGACCAGAACTACTGGGGCGGATGCGCCATGGGCTGCATCGCCTATTACGCCACTGGAAATCCCGTCGCGAATACGCTGCGGTCGGCGCCCGGCGGCGCGACCGGCATTCACACCGACGGCTCCAATTTCCTGGCGTGCGATGGTCATGTCAAATGGCTAAAGGCTAGCAAGATCGCTCCTGGAAAGGATGCGCTCGCCAGCACCGATCCGCAGAACGACGCCGGCGAGCACGCCGCCGGCACGAGCTATATGAACGTCACTGGCGGCGGCTCCGGAACTGCGGCGCTCACGTTCAGCAAGATCTAACTCTTCATCTTTGTCTCCGCTCTTACCGCACAGGAGCGGAGGCTGTTTTCTGTAAGTCTGCTTTGTCTTCGATTTCACTTGAAAGAATGGTGTTTCAACACGATGGTTCCGAGATTGTTTTCCGCCTCCGTTACGCTTTGCCTCTTATCACTTTCCGGAGTTGCCCACGCCGCCAGTGCGGAAATCGTGAACGCGCCCGGTCTGAAGATCGATGTCAGCGCCGTGGATCCCGGTGTGTTCCATCTGGTCGCGTATCCGTCCGCCGCCGCTCCGCCGGCCGCAAGCCCGTTCGTGGCGAAGACGACGCCCTGGGCCAAGGCCCTCATTCGTAAGAATGCGAGTGGGACGGTGACGGTCCAAACGCCGCAGGGAACGCTTGAAGTCAGCCCGGCTGGGCATGTGCGTCTGCTGGACAGCAAGGGGAGGGCGCTGCTGCCGTCGGGAACCATCGGGGCGGCTAACGGCGCTGTCACGCTCACGCTGGCGCATGACAAGAATGAGCGCTTTTATGGCGCGGGCAACGCGGGGATGAATCGATCCGGCGATCTGACGCACCCTTCCGGCAATAGCGGCGTAGGCAACGGCTGGACCCGCGTTCCTTTTCTCTGGTCCACCGGGGGCTGGAGCACGTTTATCGCCAATAATCAAACGGGCATCTCGTGGAAGGAAGAAGGCGGGTCTCTGACCTGGACGACTCCCGGTCCCTTCCTGGATCTATATCTGAGCGTTGCGCCGAATAGCTATGGCCTTCTGGACGCTCAGTCGCGTTTGACCGGGCCGGCGCCGATCCCGCCGCGCTGGACATTCGGCTTCATGCAGAGCCGCTGGGGTTACAAAGACGCCGCCGATATTCAGGATAAGTGGACGCAGTTTCGGGATCGGAAAATCCCCATAGACGCTTTTATCTACGACTATGATTGGTTTCAGAACGATTGGGACTTCAATCCCAAGACGTTTCCGGCTGGCAGCCTCGCCAAGATGAAAGATATAGGGCTGCGCTTTGTCGGAATCCGCAAACCGCGCGTCACCGGCGCCAACCTCGATTATGCTCGCAGACAGGGATGGGTGCTGAGCAGCCCCTTGGGAACCGACCTGCGCTTCGATCTTCCCGTCGCGCAATACTGGTGGTGGAGCAAGCATATTCCGCTGATGCAGGAAGGCGCCGCCGGCTGGTGGAACGATGAAGTCGAGCAAAGCGGCGACGAAGGCTTCCTGATGGCGAAGACCGAGTGGGATGGCTGGCGGGCGATGAGCCCGAGCCGTGTCTGGAGCATCAACCGCGCCTTTTCGCCCGGCATGCAGCGTTACGGGGGAACTGTCTGGACGGGTGATATCAACAGCGACTGGGGCACGCTGCAAAATCAGCCCGGGACGCTGCTGAACTGGAGCATGGCCGGAATGCCCTACATCGCGGAGGACATTGGCGGCTTCCAGAGCACCCCATCTCCGGAGCTGTACGCACGCTGGATCGAGCAGGGGGTCTTTATCCCCATCATGCGCGCTCACGGCAACTTAGACTCGCCGCGCTGGCCCTGGGCCTTTGGCAATGATGTCGAGGCCGCGACCAAGAAGGCCATCGAGCTGCGCTATCGCCTGATCCCGTACTTCTACTCATTCGCCGCTCAAACCGAAGCGACCGGCGCGCCCCTCATGCGCCCGCTCTTCCTGGAATTCCCGAAGGAAGAGAAGACCTTCAATCTCCAGGACGAATGGCTGGTGGGCGATCGATTGCTGGCCGCCCCGATCCTGACCGAAGGCGGCGCGCGCGATGTCTATCTTCCCGCCGGCAAATGGTACGACTTCAACACAAGCGCCAGTATTGACGGCGGCCAAACTCAGCATGTCCAGGCCGCGCTGGACTTCATTCCTTCCTATGTCCGTGCGGGAACGATCCTGCCGCTCGGTCCCGTCCTTCAGTCCACGAGTCTGGGCGCCGTCGATCCGCTGGAAGTGCGTGTTTACCCCGGCGCGGACGCCGGGTTCACACTCTACGAAGACGACGGTGATACCTACGCCTACCAAAAGGGCGCGGCCAGCCGCATCCCCATGCGCTGGAACGACCGGACGCAAACGCTGACGGTCGGCGCCCGCGCCGGATCGTATCCAGGTATGCTCGCCACGCGCCATCTCAACGTCGTCCTGCCCGGCGGCGCCCACAAAGGCGTCGTCTACACAGGCGGCGAGATCAAGATCGGCTTTTAACATTACTCAGGAGAATTCAATGAAGAAAAACAATGTCGTCCAGCTTCTATCCGGTCTTTCGTGCTTGTCCACTGTTGGCGCTCTCCTGCTAGGAGGAAGGGGAACGGCCCAGGCTTTTAGCGCCAGCGATCGCTCCACTGCCCTGTCGTGTTACAACAATACGTTTTACTATACTCTGAATAGTGGAACCCAAGGCTTCTATCGTGCTTCGGATGGAACCGGGAATATCACCTCTTTTTGGCAATTTGCCGAGCAGATCGAGCTTGTCTGCGACACGGGGAACGTCGCCGCGGTCAATCAGGTCTGCGCCGGGTTCACCGCTCGGATGGGGACCGACTGGACCTGGAACACTTACAATGACGACTTGATGTGGGCGTCGATCGCTTTCAGCCGGGCGTATCAGCTGACGGGGAACACCACTTATCGGACTCTTGCGGCAAACGGGTTCAATGTGGCTTGGAATCGCGGCTGGGATACGGTCAGCACTGGGATGTGGTGGAACACGAATAAAGATATCAAAACCGGGTGCGTCAACGGGCCAGGCGGGATTGCGGCATATTTGCTTTCTGTAACGCTGGGTGACGCAAGTTACAAGACCAAAGCACAGCAGTTCCATACCTGGGAGATCAACTCCCTGTACGACAACGCGACCGGATCGGTCAAGGGAAGCCCGGCCGGGACGGACTTCAACACCTACGACTCCGGC